>PXEI01000382.1 GCA_003564775.1 Spirochaetaceae bacterium | reverse complement strand
GAGCTCCCCCGATGTTTCAGTCGTTTCGTCTATGTCCCATTCGCTCAACAGCTTGCAGGTTCACAAATGAAGCCGCCCTTTTCAATCCTTTCTTGGTGCCTTTCCGATTTTTATGGGACGTTGCCCAAGGGCTTTCCCCAGTTCGGAGACTGCGATCACCCCGCTCATTCTTCGCCTCAGGCTGATGCCATCTGCTTTTTCATCAGCTTCCGTCGTTTTGGCTTGTGGCGTGGTTGCAGTTGGTGAAATCAAAGTGCCCCTCAATTTTAATTTATACGGAATGACCGCTTTGGCTTCCCCAAAGAGATAAAATCAGGCGGTCAGTTCACGAAGCAAGACGGCCATACCTGCGCGATCCATCTCGCCTTTGGCCACGGCAAGCAACGCTTCGTGGATGCGCATCGAGTTGCCGGTGATCGGGTAGCCGTTCGCATCAAGGAACACGATTGCGGCGGCAGCCCCCGTGCGCTTATTACCATCAAGGAAGACCTGTGCCTGTGCGATGTGAACGTAATACGCGGCGGCTATATCGAACAGGGCAGCGATGGGGGTCAAACGTAGAATTTAAATTTTCAGGTGAAAATGATTAAATTCTACGTTTGACCCTTTTGCCTGTGCCTTTGGCTTGCCCTGACCCCACGACATGACCCATTTTGGATTCCTTTAGCTTGCTCGGAATGGCCAGTTTTGCTGCCCTTCTGACCCTTTGTTACCGATCTCTTTGTGCCGCGCCCTGGATAAAACCAACACTTTTTTCTTTATTCATCACATCAAACATTGGCTGTTTAACGCTCCATCGTTCAAAGGATAGAACCTGATCTCCTAGATTTAATTTTAGCTGATGTATCGTAAACAAAGATGCGAAAATATAATCACGGTATTTCTTTCCATGAACTAACGATCCCTCCTCCTTCGGATCCACAATAAAATATCGTCCTCTTCTTGCATGGCTAAACGAGAATATCTTACCACTACTAACTATATTATCCAAACCCGTAAACGGGTTTACTATTTTATAAGACATGTCGCCATCGATAATCAGCAGAAAATCACAAGATAATTTACTTTCTTCGATTTCAAAAACTTTAGAAAAGGCAGCCTTGGTTTTATCCTTAAACCGTGGATCTACCGTCCAATATCCCGACAGCAATTCCAACTCTCTATCAGTAAATTCCGAAAATATAAAATCTTCAGTAAAAATTTTATTTCCTGACAATGGCGACAAACCAACTCCGAAATTACCAATCCCTCCTCCTGTGTTAGGCGTAGCCAGTAAATGCAAATTATCCCGAAACATCTCGACATACAAAGTTCTTTTTGATTCAGGGAAAGGGTTCATTTCAATTGTTTGATAATGCGCAACCCCCCAAAAGCCATTCCACCCACTATCAGCAAAAGGGAAAAATAAATACAAATCTTCATCTCGTAATTCAAATTGACTTCCCGACAGCCACATTGCCCTTTCAAGGCCTTCACGGACTAAGGGCAATAAATCAGACCAATTTGACAACACCCATTCCAAACCTTCGTCCGCAGAGGGTGCTAATGTTTCGTGGCCCTCATTCAACTTAAATTTATCAGTATTTGGATAACCATTAATAGTAGTTACAATACCAAAAAACGCTAAAAATATAATTTTAAAAATAGACATACTACGTAGCTTACAAAACAATTAGTCCGAGATGTCGAGATCGAGATGTCCATCCGGTTGAGGATTTCCAATATTATGCAACCGCGCATGCACGGGAATGGTGCCGTCTGATCCCAAATAAAAATAATAGCCGCCATTACTACCGTCATGGTCATGTCCCAAGGTTAAAGTATAATTTCCTCCGCCTTCCACTTTAATATCAACAGTCAAAATCTGAACCGCAGAATTCGGCATTACGCTTAAAGTACTTTGAACACCTGAACAACAAGAATGCGGCCTAATCTCACCACTCTGATTCTCGTAAAAAGCTCTACCAGTGTCTACGGGCACGCCACCTGCTATAGAAATTTTATCTTGATACTGACCACAGCCGATCACACCAATCCAAAAGCCTATGCCATGTATATACTGAGGTCCGTCGCTTCCCAAAAAGTAGTTTTTCCCTAAATAATCAAAGTATAGGATCGGATCATTCCCAACCATGGCATAGAGGTTCAACTCCTCATCCAAATTGAACCCTTCCGCTTCGCGAAGCAACATCGAACCCAGCTCATTGATCGGATCGCGGTTTGGCCCCCTCCCCGTCACAGGATCATAATACCTGAAGCCGTATTTAAAGTCGCGAGGTTGATTTGCTTTCTCCTGGCGAACAGCGCAATTCGGAACGTAGTGAAGGACAAGAACGAAACGAGCCCTCCTTTGGTCCGCAACTATTACGTAAGCCACTACCCCAAAGCGATTAACAACTACGACGACCACGGTACCATGCCCAAGTCGTAGGCATAGGATTCTTAAGTCAGCGATCTGATCCGGCATCGCGGAAGTAAGCCCGCAGAAGCCATCCTGCGGAGAACACGATCCAAGCGGGAGCGCTGGTACGTCCTCCCCCTTTCGCCCAGCCATCCGGCCCAAAGCGATCCACCAGAACAGAAGGGTAAATTCAGCGGCTATGTTTTGTAGGGGCTTCATGGGTCGGCGAACGTCAATAAAGCAAAGGGAAAGAGGCGCTTTTGTCGAGGTATTCGTATAAAACACACTGACCCGCTCAACTCGGGACTCCTGATCTCCAAACGAACTCACCCCCATGGCCCAGCCATGAAATATTGGCCGCCACCGCCTGCTATCAACGCAGCTTAAGCCGCCTCCTGCTCGCCTCCACGCTATTGAAAATCATAGAACATGGAGCCGAACCCTTTGATCCCCTTTTCATTTTTACGAAATGAATCATTTGCGCTTTTCGTTTCGGGGCGCGAGCGAGTGCGCACGCTACATTCGGCTGCTGGGGCTTCCCTCGACGAGCCTTTACGTATCCATAAGGTCGTGTACAAAGTCACGGGACTTGAGTATTTGCTCAGTCGAGAGCCGGGGGCTGAGCTCGAGCACGTGCGTTTGGCCGGGTTGCATGAACCGGCGGACCATCGTG
>PXEI01000200.1 GCA_003564775.1 Spirochaetaceae bacterium | reverse complement strand
GTGTTGACAACGCCAAAAGCCAGAAACAGCTTTCGTCCGCGGCGTTTTTCTGAGGGGCTAAGGGCTGTTGAGTTCATTGCAATAGCACGTGAATTTCATGGCGATACTGTCATAATACTGCAAAGCGGCGGGCGCTACTACACAAAACTGCCATACTGTTACACTATGAAGAATATGAGTGGTGAAAGTGCTCCTTTGTTGCGAGCCATGTTCGACAACCTTCGCGAAGCAGTTATCATCCATGATCTCGATGGCGGTATCGTTGAGGTAAATCAACGCATGCTTGAGATGTACCGGGTTGACCGCACAACAGCATATGACTTCAGTATTGAGAGCTACTCCAGCCCAAACGCCCCGCTTGACTCGCTTCCGGAGATCTGGCGCCGAGTAGTGGGGGGAGAGGAGCAATCGTTTTCATGGGAGGCACAAAGCCCCTTTGACGGGCGCACCTTCAGGATTGACGTTCACTTGAAACGCATTCAGGTGCTTAACCGGGATCTGATTCTTGCCACGATCCGTGATGTCAGCGCGGACCATGCTGCACTGAACGAACTACGGCGAGCTCACAAACGCTTTGAAGACGTTGCCTATGCATCGGGAGACTGGATCTGGGAAACAGACAGCAAAGGTCGGCTGGTGTATGTCTCGCCACGGGCAGAGTCCTACCTGGGGTACAGCGCCGACTCCCTTCTTGGACGGAACCTCTACAGTCTTGTGTGTCCGCAGGAGCTTCCCAAGGTACGCGCCGAAGTCGGCCCCTTTGTACGTGAGCGTCGACCCATTCTGGACCACGAATCCGGGTACCTCTCATTGAATGGACAACGGGGTTACTCGTTCATGAACGCAGTACCAAAGTTTGACGAGGCGGGGCAGTTTGAAGGCTATCTTGGTGTTGTAAAAGATATCACCGAGCGTAAAAAGGCAGAACAGCAGGTGCGGCTGTTCCAGCGCGTGGTAGAAAGTGCCATTGAGGGCATTGTTGTTACGAATAAAAACGCGGAAATCATTGCGGTTAACCCTGCCTTTAGCGCCATTACCGGATACACAGAGGCAGAGGTCATTGGCAACACGCCGCGGCTACTGAAGTCCGAACATCATGACGATGAGTTCTACCGCCATATGTGGCATGCTATACTCCATGAAGGCCAGTGGTCGGGTGAAATATGGAACCGTCGCAAAAACGGTGAGTCATATCCGGAATGGTTAAGCATTAGCGCTATCACCGACCAGGACCAAGGTACGACCCACTTTGTGGGTGTGTTCCATGACATTACCGACAGCAAACTCAAAGAAGACCATATGCGTTTTCAGGCCCTCCACGACGCCCTCACCGGGCTGCCAAACCGCGTGTTGTTTTATGACCGGCTGCATGTCGCAATTCAGCATGCCCAGCGTGATGGTACCGAGTTAGCGGTGCTCTTTTTTGATCTGGATAACTTTAAGAACATCAATGACACCCTAGGCCATTCGGTGGGCGACACCCTGCTGCAGGAAGTCGCCGTGCGCGCAACAACCCTCATTCGTAGTGAGGACACCATTGCACGGTTAGGGGGAGATGAGTTTGTTGTGTTGGTCAAGGAGACTCCGCAGCTCGATATAGCGGTCTCTGTGGCCAGACGAATTCGGGAAAGCCTGCACAAGGAGTTCCAGATTCGCGAGCATGAGTTGTTTATCAGCACCAGCATTGGTATAGCGCACTATCCCAAGGACGGCACCGAGCCCGAAACGCTGATCAAGAAGGCGGACCTGGCCATGTACCGGGCAAAGAACGGTGGGCGTGATGGCTACCGGCTCTACCTGCCAGAGATGGATGCGGGTGCAGGTGAAAGGCTGATGCTGGAGTCGCAGCTGCGCCGGGCGGTAGATGAGCATGGACTTACAGTTGTGTTCCAGCCCAAGTTGCACCTTGCAAGCGGCAAGGTGCGGGGAGCAGAGGCTCTGGTTCGGTGGCAAAATGCAGAAGGACAGATGATATCTCCGGCTGAGTTTATTCCCATTGCAGAGCAGTCGGGACTCATATCCAGGCTAGATGAAGACGTGCTGCGAATGTCCTGCCACCACATTGTGCCGCTGTTGCAGAACGGTTTCGGCGACCTGCGAGTGTCGGTGAATCTCTCGGCGCGACATGTAGGCCAAGCCGATGTCGTCGGGCGTATACTGGCAATACTGGACGAGACCGGGATGCCGCCGGAGAACCTGGAGCTGGAAATCACCGAGACCACCCTGCTTGTTGAGTTTGAGCGAGTTGCGCGTAAGCTGCGGTCCCTGGCCGACAGTGGCGTCCAGATCTCTATCGACGACTTCGGCACCGGGTACTCCTCGTTCTATTACCTGAAAAAGCTTCCGATACACCGGATTAAGATCGACCAGTTCTTTGTCCGAGAGCTTACTCTGGACAACGACGATGCAGAAATAGTCAACTCCATGCTTGGTATGGCCCACAGCCTGGGTCTGGAAGTAGTGGCCGAGGGGGTTGAGACCAAAGAGCAGCTTGAGTTCCTGGCCGAGCGTGAGTGCGAGGAAATACAAGGCTACTACTTCAGCAAACCGCTTGCCCCCGAGTCCTTCACCGCCTTCTTGTCGGCCCAGAAGCCACATTGACACACGGGCTGCGGACATGTTATTTTCACAGCTCACAAATCGGGCTGTAGCGCAGGGGTTTAGCGTACATGTCTGGGGGACATGGGGTCGGCGGTTCAAATCCGCCCAGCCCGAAACACGAAAAAAGGCCGACGCAGCGCGTCGGTCTTTTTTTGTGATCTGGCGTTGGGGCGGATTTGAAACGGAGCAGCGGCGCGACGTCGAACGCGCACAACGGCAGGGCGCACAGAACAGATTATGCGGGAGTATCTGGGTCAGGTCAGATAATACCACTTTTCTGCGAGTATCTAACATGACCCGGATATGCGAACGGAATTCAATTGCGCCGTCCCGGCAGGTCGGGGTCAGGGGAGAGCTGACCAGGTCAGTGGAGTCAGCGTCGTCGGCCGGGTCAGGGGCGCTGGCCGCGTTACCAGGGGCGGATGAGCTGGCCGCGGGTGGTGGTGTCTATGCGGGTGCCGCGGAGATAGGTGGCGTGG
>PXEI01000294.1 GCA_003564775.1 Spirochaetaceae bacterium | reverse complement strand
GACCCCCGATTTCTCCTGCGACGAATGCTTATTGCCGCCTCCGAGGATATTGGGTTGGCTGACCCGCAGGCGCTGGTGGTTGTCTCTGCCGCTGCCGCCGCCTACGACCGGGTTGGAATGCCGGAGGGGCAGTTTCACCTGTCACAGGCGGCCCTCTACCTGGCAACCGCGCCCAAGTCCAACTCAACCATGGGGTACTTTGATGCCCGGGCCACGGTTGAGAAGGAAGCCGAGGCCGAGGTTCCCCGCCACCTGCGCGACCCGAACCGTGACGGGAAGCACTTAGGACACGGCGAAGGATACCTGTATCCGCATGCCTACCGAGACCACTGGGTCGCGCAGGCATACCTGCCCAGCCGCCTGAGCGGACGGGTGTTTTACCAGCCAGCCGAGACCGGCCGCGAGGCAGACATTCGGCGCGAGGTGCACAGACGCCGTGAGCTGCAGCTTTCGGCAGCAACAGAGGAAGAGGACGAGATCCTGAGCACAGCACCACGCAACTCGCGCCGAGACGAGTGGCTCAGGCGCGCAGAAGGCCAGCGTACCCAACTCCACGCCGAGATTCGTGACAAGGTCTTTGAATGGGCCGCACCGGCGCGGCACGCGCGTGTACTTGTGCTTGGCCGCGGTATGGAGCTGTTTCTTTTCGAGGCGGCCAGGCGCTGTGCAGAGGGACTGGTTGTTGGTCTGTGCGAGGATGGCACCCGTGCAGAAGCACTCATTGCGCTGAAAGAAAAACACCTGGGCGATGACCCGGCCGAGGCGTTGCGCATTGAGCCTCTGATGCCAACACAGCTTGCAGGCATGGCGGATGGCGGCGAGCATAGCGACATGCAGGGACGAGAGTATGATGAAATACGGGATCGGTTGCTTGGGTACAGCGAGGGCGCCGGATACGAGCTCATCCTGATGCGCGATGGAGGTCTGCATGCCGGGAACCGGCTTGGCTTCTTACGCACCCTGCGCGCTGTACTTTCTCCGGGCGGACGCCTCATTGGAGCGGAACGCGTCGCCGACAAGGTGCCCCGACTCTCGACGCTGCTTGCCTCTGTTTCCGGTATGGAAAAGGCAGATGCCCCGCTCCTTGAGCGCCTCCAGGCTGCCGAGACGCCGCTCTACTCCGGTGAGTTCCATGCGGCCTACGGCTGGACAACCGAGACGGTGCACCATGTTCTGCAGGAAGCTGGCTTCTCTGTTCGTGCGACAACTACCATAGGCCGGAATGAGCAACGCAGAATATCAGGCGCCGATATTGCAAACTGGATCCCCGAAAGCCCGACTGAGGCCGCTGAGAAGAGCTACGGCGGAGCGCTCCTCCGCGGGACGCAGGCGCTTAGCACGGACGAGTATCTCCGCACGGCCGAACTCATGCGGCAACACCTTAGCAACACCGAGCATGACTGGCCGCTGCAGTACTGCATCTTCCACGTGGAAGCGGTATCGAGTTAGCCCTCAGCCTTCTTGGTCTTCCTGTGGTTGCGTGTCCTTCCTGCGTGTTGGTCGGCGTGGGCGTGCTCGTCTCATTAGCTCAAATGCCGCAGGTGTCGTACGTGGATACGCCCTGTACGCGGTAGACCGGAGCACACGTAGGTTCGGAGCAAGCCGCAACCGTGCTATCACAAACAGTAGATACAGCGCCAGCACGGCCGCCATGAACAGAAACAGCCCCGCAGGCCCGACCACGGCCATGCTCATACCCGCAAGCAGCGGGCCGAGCGCACTGCCTATGCCGTAGTACAAGAGAACTGCACCTGCGGCCTGTATCATGTGCTCCGGTGCCAGTTGATCATTTATCAGCGCGATACAAAGAGAGTACAACGGCATGCCAAAACCGCCAAACAAGAACATGAGCACAAATAACGTACTCCCCGATGCCCGCGAAAGCGCCATAACTAACGCCGCGCCAAAGGCAACAGCCACACTCAGAAAAATAGCGCGCCTACGGTCTTTTCGGTCCGAGACCCACCCAAGCGGCCACTGCATGACAAGCGTTCCAAGGGCCACCAGCATCATAAGAAACCCTACCCGGCCGTCACCAAGTCCCAGGAGTTGTCCATAACGCGGGCCTAAACTCCAGGTGGCGCCAGTAATGACCCCAGCTACCATGGTACCGACTCCGGCAAGGGGAGCGTTCATGAGGGTCTTGATAAGCCGTGGTGGCCTATACTCACTGACTGCATCGCCCGTGACCTGCATCAATGCCACCGGAACCAGACAAAATGAGATCAACACCGTTGTCACCCCAAAGAGTTCAAAACTCGCCGGTGAGAATACCGCAAGCAAAGGTTGTCCGACACCCATAGAGCCCAGGTACATCATGCTATAGATACTCAGCACGCGACCGCGGTTGTAGCTCGTGCTTGAGGCATTGAGCCAGCTTTCTACCACAACCAGCATCACTGCAAGACACAGTCCGGTGGTGAGCCGAAACACTATCCACGCGTACGGATTAATCCAGAGAACATGAGCGATAGAAGATATCGAGGCCATAGATGCGAAGGCGGCAAAGGAGCGAACGTACCCCACCTTCCGAATGATCCCCGGCCCAAGTAAAGAGCCCACTACCAGTCCAGCATAGTTTGCCGACAGGATAAAACCAATGATTGCGTCCGGAAACCCTGCAATACCCGCGCGCAACGAGACGGCCGACCCCTGCAGAGCCGTTCCCATGCCCATAAAGAACACCGAAATCATAATTGCGGTTAAGGTAGTCATTGGTGTCCAGGCGGCGCTCTGGAGGGGGGTCGCGGGCGAATTATCCAAGCCGTTCTCAAGGCTGTCAGCCAACTCGGCAGAGTGCTTCGGTTCAATGTGCTCCATGGCCAGCACCCTAACATACAGCACAGCCACGTGTGAACGCGTCCACAGATTTCCGGCCAACGCTTGACATAGCGGGCAATTTTGTGCCATCTTCTCGGTCTGTAGACACGGTGGATGTAGTTCAGTGGTAGAGCACCAGATTGTGGTTCTGGCTGTCGCGGGTTCAAATCCCGTCATCCACCCTATCCTTATGGATAAACTACCGAACACTGTTTCGGTCGCGCGCGCCCGTAGCTCAGCTGGATAGAGCGTCGGACTTCGAATCCG
>PXEI01000097.1 GCA_003564775.1 Spirochaetaceae bacterium | reverse complement strand
GGCTCGCCGAGCCAGCCCATCACTTTTTTGCGAGAGCTAACCCAATGTTCGACGAGGATATTCAGCTGGAATATACCTTTAACCCGGATCGTGCGGTTGAACTTCTGGAACGCATAGGTATGCGCCGGGACTCGGACGGCACCATGCGCGACGCCGACGGTAACGCCATTGATTTCACAATTAGCCTCGGAGCAGAGAACAACATCGGCATTGATATTGCCCAGATTTTTTCGGATGAACTATCCGAGATCGGAGTTCGTGCCCGGGTGCGACCTATAGACTTTCAACGAGTGGTCGAGATGCTCACGAATACCTATGACTGGGAAGTTGTGACTGTCTCATTAGGTACCAACTACTGGCCATCCAGCGGCAGCAATGTATGGCAGTCGAGTGGTAATTTTCATCTCTGGAACCCGCTGCAGGACTCACCGGCAACCGAGTGGGAAGCCCGCATTGACTACCTCTACAACGAGGGCCGCTTTACTCTTGATCAGGAAGAAGCCAAGGAGATCTACGACGAGTTTCAGCGTATATTGCTGGAAGAGCTTCCGGTTATGTACATTGTTCACCCCTGGGCTTTTCTTGCGGTGCGTGATCGCTGGCAGAATGTGCGCTATGACACCTTGGGCGGTCTGAAGTCCGAGTATCTGTTCCTGGAGTAGCGGTCACTTTATGCAGTTCAGGTTACGCGGCGTGTGGGAGACGGCCCTTGCTCTTGTGTTCAAGGTTCGGGGTCGACATCCGCTTGCCGCCTTTATCTTTGGGCGCTTTGTGTCCATGGTCGTTCTCATGTTCTTCCTGGGGTTGGCGGTGTTCGGTCTCATGGAGTTGACGCCTGGTGATATCGTTGACAACTACGTCAGGTCGCAGATGTTCACTCTTGGCGAGTTCCGACAGGACGACAACATCTACTCCGAGGAAATGATGGACGCAGCGCGCGCCCGACTCGGCCTGGACCAGCCTTTCTATGTTCAGTACGGTCGCTGGCTGCACCAGGTGTTCATTGAGCGCGATCTGGGGCGGGCTATGATCTCGCGGGCACCCATTCTCTTTCTCATTCGCGACCGCATGATCAACTCGCTGATCCTGAATCTCATATCCCTGGTTTTTCTGACAATTATTTCCTTTGCCCTTGGTATCTATTTCTCTTCCAAGGTAGGAACGAGGGTAGATCTGGCGGCAACCTTCACAGCGTTGCTGCTCCACGCCTTCCCAGGCCTGTTGCTCCTCATTCTGTTGCAGTTGTTTGCTTCAGTTTCCGGGCTCTTTCCCATTACTGCATATCCGCCCTTTCCTTTTCGTGAGGCGCCCGGGCGCTTTATGTTCAGTTATATGTACCATATCTTTCTGCCGCTGCTGGGGGCGTTCCTAGGGGGCATAGGCGGCACCATGCGCATGATCCGAGCCACCATGCTAGACCAGCTGGGACAGCCTTATATCACCAGCCTGCGGAGCAGGGGAATTAGCGAGGGGCGCATCTATTTTGCGCATGCGTTTCGCAACACCCTTAATCCGTACATCACCAGCAGCGCCAACATATTTGCGGGTCTTTTTTCGGGCTCGCTGATTCTTGAGATCATTTTTTCCTACCCTGGCATAGGGCGACTCATGTATGAGGCGGTGCGGCAAGAGGACATTAATCTAGTCGTGGCAAACATGATGTTCATTAGTTTTCTGGTGCTGCTTGGAATGATGGTGGCAGATATTCTGCTTGCCGTGGTGGATCCACGGATACGGTACGGCAGCTCATGAAGCGACTACGACGCGGATTCCGAGGCCGGCCGGTTGCAATGGCATCGCTTATTGTTTTGGCCGTACTCTATGGCGGCATGATCACAGCCGAGTTCATCTCGCCCTATAGACCGACAACGGTCTTCCGTAACCATGTATACCATCCACCGAACCTCACTTTTTACTCGCAGGAGCTTGGCTTTGGCCCTCAGATCCAGGAACGGGTCCTGGTAGACCAGCTCAACTGGCGCTACGCACGGGTGAGCGGGCGCTATCACCGGGTCAGTCTCTTTGTTCGCGGGCCGGAGTATCAGTTTTTTGGACTGTTCCGTACCAACATTCATTTGTTTGGTGTGAACGCGCCATACGAGCCGGGTGGTGCCACCTGGGATCAAGGCGGAAGGAACCTGCCAGTATTTGCCTTTGGTGCTGATCACATGGGACGCGATCTCTTCTCGCGGGTGTGGCATGGGGCTCGTATCTCGCTCACCATAGGATTTGTAGGAATTACGATATCGCTCACGCTGGCAATTGCGCTGGGCGGACTGGCTGGATACTACGGGGGCAAGTTTGACTGGTTGGTCATGCGCTTTGCGGAGTTTGTTATTCTTATCCCGGGGCTCTACCTCATTCTGTTTCTACGTTCGGTACTCTCGCGCGACCTGGATAGTGGACAGTCGTTCATGCTCATTACGGTAATACTCTCGTTTGTCGGCTGGCCGGGAAGCGCTCGTCTGATCCGGGGCATGGTTCACGCCATAAAGCGCGAAGACTTCATCGCTGCCGCTCAGCTAGACGGCATTCCCCCTTTGGTGATTGTGTTCCGTCAGATCATTCCACAAATGGCCTCCATTCTCATTGTGAGCATTACTCTAGGGATTCCTGGTTTCATCTTGGGGGAGACGGTGCTTTCGTACCTGGGATTGGGCATTGTTGACCCGGCTGTAAGCTGGGGAAGTTTGCTCAACCGCGAAATATCAACCCTGAACAACCTGCGAAATTTCCCATGGTTTCTGTATCCTGGGCTGTTTCTCCTGTTAACGACCCTGGCCTTCAATCTTATTGGTGACCTGTTGCGTGACCTATTTGATCCATACTACCGGGAGAAAAAGATCGGAACATGATACTTGAAGTCCAAGACCTAAAGATTGATTTCACAACCGCTGCCGGAATGCTGCATGCAGTCAGGGGAGTCTCGTTCTCGGTGTCCGAGGGCGAGGTGCTTGGGATTGTCGGCGAGAGTGGTTCCGGAAAGAGCGTGACTGCTCATAGCATTCTGAGATTGCTGCCGGGAAACGGCGAGGTCGTATCCGGCGATATTCGCTACAACAATACCTCAGTCCTCAGCCTCGGCAAAGAGCAGTTGCGGCAATTCCGCGGGCAGGAAGTTGGAATTGTTTTCCAGGAGCCTGGTCGATCGTTCGATCCAATCTACTCAATTGGAAAGGCAATGAGTGAGACCCTGCGCGCGCATAACCCGGGCATCAGCGACGATGAAGCACGGCTGCGCTCTATTCAGCTGCTTGAAGAGGCCAAGGTGCCGCAGGCAGCCGAGCGACTTGGCAACTTCCCGCATCAGTTCTCCGGTGGCTTGTTGCAAAGGGTCATGATAGCGCTTGCGCTGGCATCTGACCCCAAGATACTCATTGCAGATGAACCTACAACAGCGCTGGATGTAACCATACAGGCACAAATAATTGATCTACTACTGGAGCTCAAAGAGCGCCGTGGCCTGTCGATTGTCTTCATTACCCACAACCTGGCGCTTATTTCCAGCATTGCCGACAGGATTGTCGTAATGTACTCCGGCCTTGTTCTGGAGCAGGGGCCAGCCAGTCAGGTGCTTCACACCCCGCGACATCCGTATACCCGCGCCTTGCTCTCCTCAATCCTGAGTATGGGAGACCATCACAGCTCGCGCAGTGTGGCGATTATTCGCGGCGGAGTCCCGGATCCGACCCAGCCGGAACCAGGATGCCCGTTTGCTCCGCGCTGCCCTTTGGCGGCTCCTGAATGCCGCGCCGCAGTTCCTGCCCTCAGCGCAGAGGCGGGGGTAGAGCACCGCTGTATCTACCCGGGTGAGAAGGGAGAGGATCTGTATGCTCGTTCTTAAGAACGTGGAAAAGCGTTTTTCGCTTGATGCCGGGTTTTTTGCGCCGGTGGGGCGCTTTGTATATGCCGTGAACGGTGTCTCGCTTGAACTGCGACCACATGAGATTTACGGCCTGGTAGGGGAGTCCGGTTGTGGCAAAACCACTACCGCGCGTATTGCGGTAGGCATGTATCATCCCGATGTAGGCCAGGTGGAGTACACCGATCGCGATGGACGGCTTCACGACCTGACACGCCCAAGTAAGTCGCAAATGGATCTGGTGCGCAGCAAGATCAAGTACGTCTTTCAGGATCCAGCGCGCTCGCTTAATCCACGAATGAGTGTGCTTGATATACTCACCGCCGGGTACCGCTACCTGCCGAACTGGCCGGGAAAGAACAAGGCACGTGACGAGGCCGCAGCAATTCTGGAAGATGTTGGACTGCGGGTTGACGACCTTGAACGTCGCCCCACCGATTTCTCCGGAGGTCAGCGGCAGAGAATCTCTATTGCGCGTGCTCTTATTGTGAGTCCGGAGGTGCTTATCTGCGACGAGGTGGTGTCGGCGCTGGATGTATCGATACAAGGGCAGATACTCGGGTTGCTGTTGCGGTTGCGCGAGGAGTACAACCTCTCGATCCTGTTCATTGCTCACGATCTGGCAGTGGTTAGTTATATCTGTGACCGAGTTGGAGTGATGTATCGAGGTCTCCTCATGGAGGAAGCACCTGCCAAGGAGATTGGCCGCAACCCGGTGCATCCATACACCAAACACTTGTACGCCGGTATTCCACAACTGGAGAAGCCGGTTGCTGGCGAGGCCGCAGCCAGGCGCGGTTTTTCTACCACCCGTTTCGGCGAGAGCCCCGACCCGACCCGACGCCCTGAGTTCCTGCCTGACGCGAGCCACGAAAGGCTCGGTCGCGGCCAGGCAGAAATGGTGGAGTCCGGTGCCGCGTTTGAGGAAGTCTCACCCGGGCACCGGGTGTCACGTTACCTTAGAGATCATCCTCAGAATACTTCTTAAGCGCGCGCGGAGTACCCAGGATCTCGGAGTACACCAGACCACGTTGCCACTCGGACAAGCTTTTCAGCGTACGGCCGCGCCGTTGTGAGGCAACCGACACCACCGGAGGCGACTTCGGGATGCCGGTTTCGGCCAGCCCGGTTGAGAAGCCAAACCCAATTGAAGGGCGGTTGTTATCTTCAAAATCACGCCCCTCACTCACCGACCTGACTCGCTTGGGCCGAGTAGACTGGGCCGATGGCATTCTATGTCTTGAGGAGTCGTATGAATCTTCTGAACTCGACCATGACTTGGCGTGGGCCGGAGCCTCCGGCTGCCGCGCTGCAGGAGGCACCTTCTGTGCCGCCTTGGACGGTTTTGCCGGCCGCTTTGGTGATTCATCGTAGGGGCTCACATAGTCGTCTTCGTCGTGGTCATACTGACCGCGTTCCCGCTGATCAGGCCGCGGACGCTCTGCCGTTGTCGTCGGCACACGCGTTCCAGGGGCTTGGCCGGTGAGGAGGGCCTCAAGAATCCCGATTATCCGCCCCTCGTCCTCTTGCTCTTCCTGTTGTTCCGCGCGGTAGTCCTCCCGCGTCTCCTTGTTCTGCGAACCTTTCTGAGCAATTGCGGCCTCTTCAGCCTCCAGGCGGCGGCGCCGTTCCTCGTTCTTCCGTTCCCGGTTTCCCCGCATACGGAAGAGATAGAGCAATGGTATGAGAGCTATGAAGAAGGTCGTAATCATGGAGAAGAGTTCTTCAATAGACTCCATACCGCCTTGTGCGAAAAATTCGCTCATGGTTTTACCTTTTCCGTTTAGGTGTCGCTGGACCCAGAGTCGGTCGATTCACCACCAATGTTTTTTCGCATCTCGGTGTCAGCCTGAATATTGCGGAATCGGTAGTAGTCCATTATTCCCAGGTTGCCTTGGCGGAATGCCTCTGCAATAGCTTTTGGTACCTCGGCCTCGGCCAACACGACCTTGGCGCGGTTCTCCTGTACAGCGGCAAGCATCTCTTGCTCGCGAGCCTGGGCAGCGGCGCGGCGTTTCTCGGCTTCCGCCTGGAAACGGCGACGGTCGGCCTCGGCCTGGTCGGCCTGGAGCTTAGCACCAATGTTCTCGCTGACATCGATATCTGCGATATCAATTGAGAGGATCTCAAAGGCCGTTCCGGCATCGAGTCCTTTCTCCAGGACGCGCCGACTAATCTGATCCGGGTTCTCCAGCACCGCTTTGTATGACTCGGCTGAACCAATAGTTGTTACAATGCCTTCACCGACGCGCGCAATAATGGTTTCCTCGGTGGCACCACCAACGAGCCGCTCAATGTTGGCTCGTACCGTTACCTTGGCCTTTACCTTAAGCTGAATGCCGTCTTTTGCTACCGAGTCTATAGCCTGTTTCCCTTTGCTTGGATCGGGGCAGTCAATGACTTTGGGGTTAACGCTGAGCTTAACAGCCTCCAGGACATCACGACCGGCAAGATCTATTGCCGCCGCGCGTTGAAAGGGAAGCGGGATGTTCGCCTTGTTTGCCGCAACCAAAGCCTGGCTCACTCTCCAGACATTACCCCCAGCCAGGGCATGAGTCTCAAGCACGTCGGTTTCCAGCGGAATGCCTGCTTTGACCAACATAATTCGGCTGTTAACGATAACCGAAAGGTTGACCTTTCGCAGCCACATACCAATGAGCCGACCCGGCCCTACCGGTGCCCCCGACAGTAAAGATCGGAACCATAAACCAAAGAACTTAATGAACAGAAACAGGATGCCGAGGGCAAGAATACCCGCGACTACATAGAGAATGATTAACTCGAACTGCATCTCTTACCTCCTACTCAGACTGACTCGATTCGATCTCCGACTTCGGAGCATCGAGGCTGCGACGTACTACAACACGGGAACCTTCATGTTTCAAAACAACAAGCGGAGAATTCCGCTCGATGTACTCTCCTGAACTAACTACGCTGATCTTTCGCTCACCTATTCGAGCCGTTCCAGTTGGTCGCAGATCGGTCAGCGCCACTCCGTCTTGGCCAACCCAGAACTGTGCCGAAGATCCTTCATTGGACTCGCCACCTTCACCGGAAGTGGGATCTCCGAGTGTTGTTCGGAGGATAAGCCACTTCCCAACAATACTGGTGGGGAAAAGCTTAAGTGCCAGCATAATCACGACCGGGGTGCCTATGGCTGCAAAAAGCAGGACTGCGGCGCCCGCCCCTGTACCATGGGCAGAGAACGCGGCCGAGACACTTCCGATAATTGCCACCAACCCTGCAATACCGATTATGCCGCCTGCAGGTACAAAGACCTCTACCAGCACGAGCAACAAACCGACACCAACAAAAACAAATGATGTCCACAGTGGCATTAGTGTATCTCCCGCACGATGATGTTGTTCCCCTCAAGACGTATGACTTCTACCGGGGCTCCAACCGAAACATACTCTCCATCGGCCTCTACTACCAGCACCTCCCCGTCAATTTCCGCTTTCCCGGCGGGTCGCAAGGTGGTAATTGCTCGGCCAGTTTTGCCGACAGGACTGCCGGTTGCGACCATCGGCTGCACGGTGTATCCCGAGGCAACGTCCTCGGCCGTCTCGAGTGCGAGCCTCCGGAAAAAGGAAAACCTCCGAAAACTCGTCGCCAGAACCGCAAAGCCTATGATCGCCGCTAACAAGTTAATCACAACCAAGAGAATGTTGCGATGAAACACTTCCCATTCCCATTCAAAGGTTGGAATAACGAACTCCTGCATCGAAAGCACCAATGAAATGCCAATAAGCACAACACCGGATATTCCGGCAACGCCGAAACCCGGAATAACAAACAGCTCCACAATGAGCAGGATTACGCCAACAAGAAACAGTATGAGCTCAACCGAACCAACAGTGCCAAGCAGGAAGTTGCTGCCAAACAGAACGGCAAAGGCGGCCAGCGCCACGGTACCGGGTATGCCAAATCCGGGGCTGGATATCTCGGCAAAGAGTGCCAGAAGGCCCACCAGTATGAGCAGACTGGTGAACGCAGCTCCGGTAATTAGCGAAACAAACTCGTCGGCGCTACTTGGGCTCACCTCAATGACGGTGGGCTGGACGAGGCCGAGCATTTCATAGAGTTCAGCACGGTTTGCGGGTGTCCCTGCCGACACGCCGTAGCGCTCCATCTCACCGGCCGTTAGCGACAGCAGCCGGCCTTGTTCTGAAATCACGCGCAGCGTCTCCAGCTCCAGGCCTTCCTGCTCTGCCCTCCGTTCCAGTTCCATCATCTCCGGGCGGGTAGCAAGCCCACGTTCCTCGCCCAGGAGGTACTCCACGAGCTCCACCTCGTTGTCCACCATGGCAAGTGCAACCCCGGGCGGATGGCCGTTCTTCTCCGCAATCGCTGCAGCCTGGGTGCGCACCGCACTTACTGTTTTCTCATCCGCCGCGGTGGCTCCTTCCGGCCCGGCAAGAACCGGAGCCGCAGCGCCCATAGAGGTGCCGGGTGCCATGAATATCTGGTTCATGCTGAATGCAATAAGGGCACCCGCAGACCAGCTTACCGCGGTGCCTTCCGGCGTCAGGGTGACGTATCCCACCGTGGTAATATCGTCAAGCGTTCCAATGAGCGATGTAATGCGAAGTGTCGTGTCAACCCGGCCACCAAAGGTATCAATCTCAAAAACGATGTGTGAAGCACCGTCCCTGCGGGCCGCCTCTATTTGTCGTCGTAGAAAGACCAGCATTGAAGGCTGTATATCTCCCCGTATCGGTACAACATAGACCGTCCCAGCCTCGGGAGATGTATCGGTGTCTGCTGCCGTCTCGGTCACTGCCTCTTCCCCGTTGCCAACGCCATCCTGCGCAGGCAGGAGTACAAGGCTTGAGAACAGGAGTACAAGAGCTAGTATTCGAAATGTGCGTTTCATGTTTGTGTTTGGACCTCGATTTAGGCTACAGCCGCCGTATACGAAAGTCAAGCAATCGATACAATGGGAGTGGGGGCCCAAAGCCGTTAGAACCTGTGGCACTGTGGATATTGTTGGAAACTGAGCTGTGCCATCGCCCCAACCGGAAGCGAGTGAGAAACATGACCATTCCTGAAATTTCTTTTCCAGACTACTTAGAGGCAAAGGCCGAGGTTGATGACGCGGCCCTCAACGCGGTGGTGCGGCGAGGATTGTTATCGGCTACTCGCCAGGTGGTGACCAGGCATCCAGGCCGCCTGCGTGTTCTTGACCTGGGAACCGGGAGCGGGGTCATGGTTCGCCGGCTGCTGCGGGATCTTGGGGTTGTGCGGAGCGCAGGGACGGCGCTTGAGATCTGCGGGGTCGATCTCGACGCAGAACTCATACAAGCTGCAGGTCAGCTCTGTCGGGAAGCCGGAGGTGGGCAGGAGACTCATTCATCCGCCGATTCAGGGCGTGTGAAGGTTGAGTTTCGGGTAATGAGCGTAGAAGAGGCTCTGTCAAACGCCACCTCATGGGAACTGGTCACCGCTCACGCCCTTATGGATCTGCTCCCGCTTGCCACAACCTGCGCCGCAGTCCACGACTCGCTGGTGCCCGGCGGGCTCTTTTATTCAACCATTAACTACAACGGCCTGACTCGATGGTATCCCGAGGCCGAGGATGCGGAGTTTGAACAGCAACTCCTGTCCTATTATGACCGCAGCATGCGCCGTACGAGGAGCGACGGCTGTGTGCAGGACGGCGCCGCGAGTGGTGGCCGACTGTACCAAGCGTGTAGCGCGGCAGGTTTAGAGACACTCGCACTTGGTGGTTCCGACTGGTGTGTGTACCCCAAGGTTCATGGCGATGGTGGAGCTCAGGGGGTCGATACTGGAGCGGGCGACGCTGGCACCGCTGGCACCGGCCCTGCTGCGACGTACACGCAGGGTGAAGCACGCCTGCTCACCTGGATGCTCCGGAATATCTACAATGAAGGACTGCGGGAGTTTGCGACCGGTCTCATGGATGCCTGGATGCGCGATCGGCTCCGGTGTCTGGAGCAGTCAAAGCTGGTTATGGTTGTGCATCACCTTGATCTGCTGGCTCGACGGCGGCCGAGATAGCGCGCAACACGCAATGTATAAAGTGCGTAGGCTGGCCCGAGTTTTTCCAGAACCGCCCGTTCCTCAATGCGGACTTTGCGGTCCAGGTAGAGCACAGTGTAGAGAGCAGCTAGCATCGCGACGGCATTCCACCCTTGAGTCGGGCCAATGAGAAGGCCCCATCCGAAGGCGCACAGCATGAGCCCAAGGGCAATAGGGTTGCGCGAGACTGAAAAAGGGCCCGACTCAACAAGCGTGGCTGCATTACCCTGGTGAGCGCCACCGAGCGCGGCTGTCTTGCGCCGGAACACAAGCGTGGCGGTAAGGTGCAACATGCTCCCAATCCAGACCAGCACCATACCGGTCTGCGCGTACACCGAGTTCACAGGCCGGAATACCGCCGCCGCGCCAGCAACTTCGCTTACGGTCGCACCAACCGGTGTGAGATACAACAGTAGAGCAGGCAGCGCTGCGACCGCGGTAGGTAGACGCTCTCTCAGGGTACGTGGCCGGTTCCAGAGTGAAAGTGCAGATGCTTCGCTGGGAATGGGAAACACCGCCAGTTCCAGTACAAGAGTGCCGTAGGCAAGAATCACGGTCAGAAGCAGGGCATTATTCATGAGCGCCGCCCGCGCTCGTCTGATTCAGAAATGCGTATATATCGCCGTTGCGTTCCGACACTGGTAGAGTGTTCAGGTACTCAAGCAGCTCATGTGAGTTCCATGCCCGTGACTCGCCAAACTGTGTCTGTTCGGCTCGGGTGAAGCTATAGTGGTACCTGCCAAGCCCTTCCAGGTGCTCAACGCAGTGGGTGGTCAGATCCAGGCTTGACGGAACAATCTCAAATGAGAGCGCTGGCACTGGCGAGCACAGGCCACGGATTACCTCGTACTCAAAGCCCTCAACATCAATCTTTATGAATGCGGGTGGGCCATGTTTTTTTATGAGCTCATCCATGCTATACAGGCGCACAGTTTCACTGCGGTTGTAGGTCACCCCTCGCAGCACACCGGCCGAGACTCCGGAGCCAATCCAGTCAGGCGACAGGCTTGATACCGTGGGGTGTCGGTCACTGATCCGGATCTCGGCAGTTCCGCCCTCCGCTCCAACTGCACCATGAACAAGGTGACAGTTTGGTTGCTCGCTGAGGCTGGATGTCAGAATATCAAAGAAACGGCGTTGTGGTTCTACCGCCACAACCGGGTTCCCAAGTTCCAGGAACACCCGTGTGCGCGATCCAAGGTGCGCACCAATATCATAGATGGTTCCTTCGTGTGAGTTGATCAATCTGCGGTAGAACGCAACCTGCTGGCGACGGCGGAACGGGACTGCGTAGTAGAGCAGCCATGAGCGTATGACCCCGGCTGCCGCGGCGCCACTGGGAAAGGCGGTACGGAAGTTTCCTATCCATGCCCAGCCAAAGGATATCAGCAGACCCGCCAGAACGCTCCCCGCCACCGGGGTTCTGAGCCCCACTGGCAGAAAAGGGGCGGTGAGGAGAATGAGCCCGGCAATGGAGACCGCGCACACGGTTTTCGCAAACCAGGTATAGGCACTTGAGCGCTGTGGTGCGTCTGGAACCAGCACGAGGCTGGGCAGGTAGATGTAGCGCAACCCTCCGGCAAGAAGTATCCAGGAGCCGACACCGAAAAATCGGTGAGCTATCACCGACAACGCAGCCACAAAAAAAGCATCAACCTCTTCATCAAGCCGTGCGCCAAAGGGGGTCGGGCCACTACGGCGTGCGGCGAGACCGTCAAGGAAGTCCGTCAGCTGGGCAGCCAGGAGTAGAGCAAACGCGGAGTACGCGGGCACCGCGCGTGCGGCGCCTTCAGTACCAGCGGCCCAGAGCACAAGATAGCATCCCGCAAGGGTAAGCCCAACGCGGAGGGTGCTGAGCACGTTGGCCATGTTTTTTGCCGCAACTGCCGCTTTGGCCCCAGTTACCCATAACCCGGCAAAACTCAGGACACCCCAGGCTGCCAACGCAAGAATCGTCCATTGTTCAGGAACCGAGGGCAACGCCGCGGACACAAGCACCAGGATTGCGGCAGCGGTATTGTACCGCGACCATCCCCTGAGACGCCTGTTGATTTCGGAGCTCTGCAGAGTGTCAAAGGTGTTCACAGCTGGGAATATACGGATAAGGGCTAACAAAATGCTATGATTTATTGCTTGTGCATTACAAAATATATGAGTAATTTTGGCCGATGAGTATACGACTTAAGATCGTGTCTATCGTACTGCCGCTTCTCATTACTGCACTGGCTGCGGCAGGTACCAGTTCCTACTTTCTCGCAACCAATGGAATTACGCGTGTAACCATAGAGTTGTTGGACTTCAAGGCATCTGAGTTGGAGCGGCATATAGAAAGTCAGTGGAACTTACTCGTGGAGAATGAGTTCACCGATATTCCGGAGATGGTGCGTGCCGCCGAAAGCGGTATCGAGCTATATGCTGCCGGTATCGTTCGCAGTGAAACCGAACTCATTCTTGCTATCAATGACGCCGGACAGGTGGTAATGTCCACCGGGCCCCACGATCTACGGCCCGAGGAACAGGCTGCGCTCCAGGACCTGCTCAACCGGCCAGCTGGCGAGCTGGTGAACTTTAGTTTGGACGGGATCGAGCGGGTTGGAATGGGGTTTCCTTTTGCTCCATTCAACTGGTTTGTCCTCATTACCGAACACCGCGATGTTTTTTACAGTCAGGTCGACCGCATTACCACCCAGACCGTGCTCATATTGTTAGTCGGAATTGTCGTCTCGGCTCTGTTACTGGTGCTCTTTGTGCGGTATCTCACTCGGCCGCTCACCGGGGTGGTTACGGCTATGGAGCGAATCATAAGCTCGAACGAGTTTGGTGATCGGGTAGAGGTAGAGTTCAATGACGAAATAGGCAGGCTGTCCCATACCTTTAACATAATGATCTCGGAGCTCGAGCGGGCATACTCAAAGATCAAGAGTTACGCATTTGACGCGGTTTTGGCTCAAAAGAAAGAAACCAAAATCCGCAACATCTTCCAGAAATATGTACCGCAGGATCTCATTGACAAGTACTTTGAGAATCCAGAGTCGATGCTGGTGGGCGACAACCGGGTTCTTGCGGTGTTGTTTTCTGACATCCGAAGCTTCACATCGATCTCGGAGAGCATGCGGCCTGACGACCTGGTGAACTCGCTTAACCGCTACTTCTCGGTCATGGTCGATATCATCATGGAACGTAACGGCATTATCGACAAATACATAGGTGACGCCATCATGGCCTTTTTTGGGGCCCCGGTACATCATGACAACGACGCGCTGCAGTCGGTTCTTGCTGGCATTGGTATGGTCGAGGGGTTGAAGAGTTTCAACGAGGAACAACGGCGACTCGGACGTCCCGAGTTCCAGATTGGAATTGGAATCAACTATGGTGAGGTCACGGTCGGAAATATCGGAACCGACAGAAAGATGGACTACACCGTTATCGGTGACATGGTAAACCTTGCCTCACGCCTTGAGGGTTTGACCAAGCAGTATCAGCAAGCTCTCATTATCTCGGAAAGTCTCTACCTTGAGGTGAAAGGCCAACTACCCTGTCGACTCCTGGACTTTGTCGCGGTTAAGGGCAAAACGCAGGGGGTTCGTATCTATACGACCAAGGCAGTGCTCTCCGGCGAGGAGGAGCAGGCCTGGGGGTTCCATAACAAGGCAATGGAGTTGTACTCCGCCAGTCGCTTTTCGGAGGCAATCT
>PXEI01000484.1 GCA_003564775.1 Spirochaetaceae bacterium | reverse complement strand
CGAGATCTGTCCGTCAGAATCCCATACCTGAATGCGACCGGTTGACGGTAGTGCCCATACTTTGTCACTTCCAGGAACGGAAGCGAGACGTGCATTCCAGTCGGCGCCTGGGGTTCGATACAGGTTTTCGTGCGTTATGAAACCAGCGCCACTCCAACGGTCTAAACGAGTGTAGAGCACTCCTGATGAGCTGTGTTCTATGCCAAGCGCGTAAAGCGATCCGTGGTGGTCGGAAAAGACAATATCGTTCGTGATAAAGGCTGGAGTTGCGAGAGGGATAGTTTCTCCGGTATTGGGATTAATATGAACCAAGGTGTGCCCTGAACCGGCTGCCGAGTTGGTTCCTATTGAGAGCCCATGCGCAGGGTGATATGCATAGGCCGAAATCTCCGACGCACTGTGCGTATACTCCACCTGTCCCGTAAGTGGATTCCAGAGCAGCACCTGTCCTGATGCCGTTTCTATGAGAATACGATCCTGCGCCACATGATGCCCAAGAATATCGCTGTCAAACGAGTACTCAGAAGGAGTAACCGTCTTGGATTGTCCAGCATGGAGTTGATAGAGATGTGGCTGTGGAACGTCAGTTCGTCGGAACCACAGGCTCCCGAGCAAGGCTCCGTGGACTGCGTAGCTTCCGTCAGCGGGCAGTTGGAGTGAGCTTTCGGCAAGATTCCGCAAAGATAAGCCTAGACTTGTGGTAGAGGCGGAACTCAGACCCAGAAACTGGAGAAAGGTCTCGTCGGACTGCAGATACAGCTGTCCAGCAGAGTAGGCAATTCCACGAACAGCAAGTCTACGATCTGAAGAGAGTATGCGTGGATAACGGCTTTGTGCAAAAAAGTAACTGAGAGTTCCATCATCTGATGCTACAAGAGACTTGCCGTCGAAATACTCCAACTCCATAGGTGGACGGTTAAGTTCTCGCAAGAGTTGTTCTCGTTCCGTCAGTCGGTTCCGATCTACCCGCCATGTACGATAGTAGTAGCGGCCGTTGTGACTATGCAGGACACCAATGTCCGAGTTTTCCTCGTTGACCGATAGAGAACGGATATTGCGAATCTCGACCCTGTCTAGCGTGCCACCACGAAGAATATCCACCACAACGACCTCAGAACCCTGTACGCCAACTGCAAAACGTCTGTTGGGCAGTATAGCTAGCTTCTCAAGGTGCGGCTCGGAAGGCACGGTCTGGAGTACACGTCCGTCTTCAATGTTGTAGTAGGTAAAGCGCCCGTTTCCTGGAGTATATGCCATAAGCGTGGTCTCAGATCCAGAAACGGTAAAGTGGGTCACTATACCGGTTCGTTGGACCCCATGTTCAACTACCGAGCCATCCTCCGGAGATACCATTACTACGCTGTTGATACTCTCCGTTGTGTAAACCAAGAATGAACCGCTAGGTGAGAAAGACATGCTCAAAGGTTCTGATTGCAACTCGGACCGAAAAAGTCGAGTGCCGGTGTCCCAATCCCAGACCGAGAGCACCGGTCTCGATGAGCCGGACTGCTCAATAACTGCTGCGTGGGGACGACTCGGGTGGAGCGTCAAGTGAGTCAAAGCGTGTGGCGAGATAGTGTGCGCCCGCACCAGGCGTGGTATACCCGAGCTCCATACCCGGATACTGCCGTCCTCACCGGCGGTAACAAGCCGAGAAAGTCGCGGGGAGTACTCGACCAAATGCACCTCACCCCAATGCCCAATGGCGGGATACAGCCGATCTTGCTCGGCGAGTGCGCTAGCGCTTTGTACAACTCCAAATAAAATGATGAATGAAGCAAGAAGTGTGAAGCGTTCCACCAGAGTTTTCCTTTTGCCTTAGACTGGGACTCGTCGTACAAAATGAATCACAGTCTACTCTAACGACCAGACAGAAAGAGTATATCGCTGAAAAGCGCAAAACCAATGAGCGAAAGAATCAGAACTGTTCCAACCATTTGATAACGGTAAACAAATTTGGGACTAAGATCCTTGCGGACAATCATTTCAAACACGAAGAGCAAGATCTGCCCGCCATCGAGCGCAGGTATCGGCAAAAGATTCATAATGAATAGCGCTATACTCAGCAGGCTTAGGAAGTTAAACAGCGCTACCATTCCGGCTGAAAGACCTACCGCAAAGCCCTCTGTTGCAACTTCACCAACCAGGTAGGTAATGCGTACCGGTCCGGCAATGGCTTGTTGGAGATCTACTCCGCTAAACAGTAGCCCCAAACTTCGGAAATACAGCTGAGTGGTACGAAGCGTTTCCTCAAATCCACGTGCTACCGCTGATAGAGGGCCAAGGTTGGGTGAGGGCAACGACAGGGGTTGAAAAGCGACGCCAATTTCGCGATTACCATCCTCCCGCTCCGAGGGAGTCACACGCAGCTCTTCTCTGCTACCGTCCTGACGCTCAACGAGCACCTGAGCGGGTCCCCGACCTTGATTGAGCGCATGACTCATGGCAATGGAGTGTTCTACATCCTGTCCATTTACTGCCAGTATACGATCACCAGGTCGCACTCCAGCCAAGTGGGCTCCTGACCCGTCACGAATAGAACCAACAACCGGCTCAATCCATGGGTAGATACCAATCTGACCTGCACCACTGGCCGAATCAAGGCGCGGCGTTACGTTGAGCTCCAACTGTCGGCCGTCACGCAAAACCCTAAGTCGTAGCTCTGTGTTCGGCCGTGTGACTATGCTCTGTTGAATATCTCGATATGACTCAACCGGGTTTTCGTTGATAGCAACAATCCTGTCGCCAGTTTGAAGGCCTGCAACATCGGCTGGCATCTCAGACACCTGCTGATCGTACTCAGATACCAAAACAATCCGGTTTTCAAAGCTCTGAACTGTAAATCCAACAAACCAAACGATACTCAGAACCAGCACCGAGAACACTACATTCATGAACGGGCCAGCAATAGCAACAAGAATTCGCTTCCAGGGTTGGGCTGCGTAGAAGCTTCCCTGTTCCTTGGGAATTGTGGGGGAGTCTTGTTCTAAGGCGGCGGTGAGCATCTCCTCACCGCGCATCTTGCAGTAGCCACCAAAAGGAAACACTGACAAGCGGTACTCGGTCTCACCCCATTTGCGGCCGATGATTTTCCGTCCCCAACCAATGGAAAACGCTTCAACACGAAT
>PXEI01000440.1 GCA_003564775.1 Spirochaetaceae bacterium | reverse complement strand
GGCGGGCTTGGTGCGGTAATCATCTCCGGGTTGGTGAGGGACAACTATGCAATGGTGTTCACCGGCGCTGTTTCAGCAGCAATACTGGCATTCACGGCCGACTGGTGTTTTGCACGTCTGGAACGTAGATTCTATATCGCACGAAGTGACCGCTCATAATGCAGAGCAACTCCGATAGACATCGAGTGATCGCTCTGCTACCATGCACCTACCGGAAGAGAAGGCATGGATAAACGACAATCAGACTGCATCCTCAGTACCGTTATCGAAGATCTCCGCAGTTCCGACCTGGAACTCGACGAACGCTTTTACGCACGCCTGGGAGCTCAGTTCTCCAGTATCGTTGAACTACTTGAGCGCCTCTACGGGAGATCGGTTGAATTTGAGAGTGCCGTCACCCAACTCTTGTGGCGTCTGGCTCACTCGTACGAGGCTCGTCCTGAGCGTATGCGTCTGCTTGATCTGGAGCGCGAAAGGCGACCAGCGTGGCTACAGGACAGCAGGCATGCGGCGTACATGGCTTATCTGGACCGGTTTGCTGGCGATCTTTCGGGCCTGGAAGAGCGAATCTCCTATCTTCGAGAACTGGGCATAAGCATTGTGCATCTCATGCCCTTGCTCAAAGGTCCGGCCGGAAAAAGTGACGGTGGCTATGCCGTTAGCAACTATAGGGAAGTTGAACCTCGGCTCGGTACCACGGACGATCTGCGACGAGTTGCAGAGAGGCTCCATGATGAGGGCATGTTACTTGAGCTGGATCTGGTAGTGAACCATACCTCGAATGAACACGAATGGGCCCAAAAAGCTCGCGACGGCGAACAACAGTACCAGGATTACTACTACATGTTTGGCGACCGTACGATTCCGGACCAGTTTGAACAATCCATGCCGGAGGTTTTCCCAGAGACCTCGCCTGGAAACTTTACCTATGTCCCGGAGCTTGGCAAGTGGGTAATGACGGTCTTTAATGATTTCCAGTGGGATCTCAACTATACCAACTGCGATGTCCTGGTGGAAATGACCGAGATACTGTTCTTTCTTGCAAACTGTGGTTCCGACATTATTCGTCTTGATGCTGTACCGTTTCTCTGGAAACGGATTGGTACGAGCTGCCAGAATCAGGAAGAGTCGCATCTCATACTGCGAGTTTTTCATGCATGCGCCAGGATTGTGGCTCCCGGCGTTGCCTTTGTCGCGGAAGCCATTGTAGCGCCAAAAGAAATTGTTCGATATTTTGGTGAGGGTGAGTACGCGGGGCGCGAATGCGATACCGCTTACCATGCCACCATGATGGTGCTCCTCTGGGATGCGCTTGCCACCGGAAACACTCGAGTCTTTCATCAGGGGCTCTCATCCATACCGGAGATACCGGCCTACACAACCTGGTTTACCTACATCCGCTGTCACGACGACATCGGTCTTGGTTATGCCGATGAAGACCTCCATGCAGTGGGGTACGATCCATCCTTACATCGGGCCTTTATGGTGGCGTACTACACCGGCCGCTTCTCCGGATCGGTTGCCCGTGGCGCTCCTTTCATGGCAAACCCCAAGACCGGTGACGCCCGTATCTCAGGGAGCGCCGCTTCACTAGTCGGGCTGGAGTACGCCATAGAACGCGGTGACGACGAGGAACTCACCAAAGCCATAAACAAGATCGTTCTTCTCTACTCGATCTGCTGCTCCATAGGTGGAATTCCCATTGTGTATTACGGTGACGAGCTGGCAACCCTGAACGACACCTCGTATCTTGAAGACGCCGTAAAACACGACGACAATCGCTGGATGCATAGGCCGCTGTTTGACTGGGCGGCAGCCGAACGGCGCAAGCTCCCCGACACGGTGGAGTACCGCGTTTTTTCACGTCTCCAGCGACTCCTCAAGCTTCGAGCCTCGCTTCCGGAGTTTGGAGGTGAGTTTCCGGCCGTGATGATCAACCTTGCGAATGACTCGGTTTTGGCCTATGAACGAAGCGGTGGTGAAAGTGGCTTGGTTGTGGTATTGGCGAATGTTTCCAATCGCTCACAGGCGGTGCGACTTGACGAGCGGTATCCCCACGTCAAAGCATGGTTGGATATCGTAACCTGCGAGGCTCCCCAGCAGTTTGATGATGTGTTGATACTCCCGGCTCACGGGTTCTGCTGGCTGAGACCTTCTCAGGCTGAGGTGTAGTGTTGTGAAGACTACTGACGAAATCCGACGCATACTTCGGTCGGTCGACTTCTTTGCTCCTTTGACTGACGACGAGCTTGACGTAATTGCCGCACACAGTGAGTGTCGAGATGTCGCTGCCAATCAACCGGTGTTTTCCGTAGGAGATCCAGGCAACTGTCTGTATGTCCTTGCCGAGGGCGAGGTGCTGGTTACCAAGCCCACCGAGGAGCGACAGTCTCGTGACCTTGCGCGTCTTATTGCGGGCGACTCTTTCGGTGAGCTTGAGTTCTTCAGTTCACGGCAGCGCACCGCCGATGCGCGCGCTACCAAGGATAGCCGACTGCTCATGTTTCCCGGTGCGGGCGTGCAGTTTGAGGACCTTCTTGCGCAGTATCCTCAGGTGCTGGCCCGAGCCCTACACTCCTTTATTGCGCTTATTGCGGGGCGCATTCGTTCCGTCAATCAGTTGGTTTCCGAGAACTCCCCCTGGGTACAAGACCTCAAAAAACAGGTCTTCACCGACAAGTTGACGGGGCTACTCAATGCAGCCTATCTGGATGAGCCGCTCCCGGAGTTTCGCGTGGCCGGTAGCTCGGGCGCTGGCGCTGTAGTCATGGTCAAACCGGACAACTTCAAGGAGATCAATGACCGGTTTGGACATGATCCTGGTGATCTGGCCATTATTCGGCTTGGTCAGCTGTTATCCGACTGGGCGCCACAACCGTCCACCGTCCTGCGGTACCGCGGTAATGAGTTTTGTGTACTACTTCCAGGCACGAGCGAGTCGGGTGTGCGAGCATTTGCCGAGAAAGTTTGCTCACACGTTCGCGATCTTAACTGGAAGGAGATTACCAACGAAACTGATCTTCGAGTGACCGTCAATGTCGCGGTTGCATTTGTCGGGCAGGACGGGAGCGATGCACGAGAGCTGTCCGACAAGGCGCATGAGTTGGTATTTGCGCTCCGGTCATCCGGAGGGAATAGGGT
>PXEI01000338.1 GCA_003564775.1 Spirochaetaceae bacterium | reverse complement strand
GGTGGGGGGGGCGGCCACAGCCATGAGCACTAGCGCTGAACAGGGGCTTGCCCGCCGCCGGCTCTGGCAGCTTATGAGCCCAACACTGCCGGTAGGTGCGTACAGCTACTCGGGCGGCATAGAGTACGCTATAGACGCTGGCTGGGTGCGTGATGCCGAGGGTGTCGCTGATTGGTTGCAGGGTCAGCTCCGGCATGTGTTAGGACGGGTCGATATCCCCTTACTGGCGCGGCTACATGACTGCTGGCAACAGAATGATCACGATAGTGTGCTGCGGTACACCCGTTGGCTACGAGCAAGCCGGGAGACGGCCGAGTTGGTTGCTGAGGACCAGCAACTAGGTCGCGCCCTGGCACGGCTCCTCCACGAGTTAGATATCCCGGAAGCAGAGCCATGGACCCGTGCGCCAGATGCTAGTTGGACTACTCTCTACGCCCTGGCACTGGCACGGTGGAAGATTCCACTGCTGGATGGGGCTGAGGCGTACCTGTGGACCTGGTGCGAGAGCCAGGTTGCCGCGGCCATTAAGCTGGTACCGCTGGGGCAGACCGCCGGACAGCGGCTGCTGCTGGATCTGGCCCACCCTATTGGAGAGGTAACAACTACCGGAGTTCAACTGGACGACCACGAGATTGGTGGTACGGCGCCCGGTGTGGCCATTGCATCTAGTCTGCACGAGACACAGTATTCCCGGTTATTCCGGAGTTGATGTACGATTCTCTCATCTATACCAAGGAGAAAAACACCATGTCCACCACTGAACAAACCCTACGCGTCGGAATTGGCGGCCCTGTCGGCTCCGGCAAGACGGCGCTGTTGGAAGCTCTTTGCAAGGCCATGCGCGACGACTACAACATCGCCGTAGTGACCAACGACATCTACACCCGAGAGGACGCTGAGTTCCTGACTCGGCGTGGAGCCCTTGAGGCCGAGCGCATTATTGGCGTTGAGACCGGCGGCTGTCCCCACACCGCCATTCGTGAGGATGCCTCCATGAATCTCTCTGCGGTGGCAGATCTCAACGCTCGCTTTCCCGGCCTTGACGTTGTTTTCATTGAAAGCGGCGGCGACAACCTCTCCGCCACATTCAGCCCGGAGCTCTCGGATCTCACTCTCTATGTTATTGATGTCTGCGCTGGCGACAAGATTCCTCGCAAGGGCGGGCCGGGCGTGACCCGCTCAGATCTGCTGTTGATCAACAAGATTGACCTGGCCGATGGTGTTGGAGCCTCTTTAGAAGTGATGGATCGGGACAGCCGGCGCATGCGCGGCGACAAGCCGTTCCTGTTCACGAATCTGAAGACCGGCCAGGGGCTGGAGGAAGTTGTCAATTTCATTGTCAGTGAAGGTATGCTCCGTAGCCGGACACCTGCGTAGCAAGAGAGCGCGCGGGTTTGCTTAGGTGCCGGTCTTGTGTGCCGCCTACTGGGAATTTGCGAGACCGGAACGGACGTCGCCACCACACGGTAGCGCTTCACCAGTTCCGGCGAAACTCTGGCGGGACACTTTATGGAATCTCGTGCATGGTCGCAGAGAAGATATCACCATGGGCCGATGTCACCGCGTCGAGCCCTTCCGGTGAAAGCGCGGACTCTATCTGGATGTTGGCGCAGGCACCCTCGCCTCCCTGAAAGAGCACGTTCTGCATACCGTCCACGTTAATACCGTGTTGTTTAATGACCTGCAAAACCGAGGCCAGCACGCCTACCCGGTTACGGTGATGCACCGAGACCAGGTACTTGGCGGGGGTCTTCTCCATGCGGTTCACCGCGTTGGGCACATTGCCGCTGCTCATGTAGCCAGCAATGATCCGCACAACATCGTCGGCCACGGCGTCCTGGGCCTGCTCGGTAGAGGCGCCTATGTGATGCGTTCCGTAGACTCCCGGTAGCTTGAAAAGATCACTGGCGACCTCTCCGTCTTTACCCGAGGGCTCGCCGTCAAAGACGTCTACCGCAACTCGAATAGCCTTCTCTGTAACGGCTTGCCGTAGGGCGGCCTCGTCCACCGTCTCCGCGCGGGAGGTGTTAATGAAGTAGGCACCCGGCTTCATTGCTTGGAAAAACGCCGCCCCGGCAATGCCGCGGGTATCGGCGGTGGAGGCAACATGCAGGCTTACTACATCGGAGGCGGCGGCAACTGCCTCCGGGGAGTCCAGTACCGCAATGCCGTCGGCCGCCGCTGCTGCTCGTGCCGCGTCGCCAGCAGGCCCGGCTGCAGAAAGTGAGCGGCTCCAGGCCACGGTAGGCATGCCAAAGGCCTGAGCGCGTTTGGCCAGTTCACGGGCAATGCGCCCAAGACCAACAATACCCAGCGTCTTGCCGTACAGTCCCTCCGCCTTGGAGTACTCTCCCTTGTTCCAGACACCGCTACGCAGATCCCCCACGTTGTCGGGAATACGTCGGTCTAGACTAAGAATGAGGCCGAAGGCGAGCTCCGCAACCGCAATGGAGTTCATTCCGGGGCAGTTGGCCACGTAGACACTCCGGCTTGAGGCGGCCTCTACATCTATGGTGTCGTAGCCCGCTCCGGCCCGCACAATGAGACTGAGCCCGGGGTGCGCGGCAACTACTGCCTCTGGCACCTTGGTTGAGCGAACAACCAGAATATCCGGCGCTAGCTCGCTCATGGTCTTGGCCAGGGTGTCACCTTGCAGGCCGGGCTCACACACAACGGTACAACCAGCCTCGCGCAGTGCGGCCTGTTGCTTTTCCGGAAACTTGTCGGCAATGAGTATTTTCATGAGGGAGATTGTACCACAACAATGCAGCTGGGCAAGCAAAATTACTCCAGTGTTACGTGGTCACGGCGTGAGTCACGAGCCCAATCCGGAGACATACTGAACCGACAGGCCACAGTGCTCCGCGGCTTGCCCTTCACTTCACCAACTGTGACTCTCTTCATGCGTGAGTTTTAGCGCATACATTCCCGGTGGTCAAGTTTATAGACTCGTTCAGGATATCCGAAAAAACAAAGCCGTTTCCGTCGGTGAGGCAACCCGTCCCATTTGTAATCAAACCGTCACATTAGATCGCTTCCCGAGCGTGTATCTTTGCTACTGACAAAAAAACTTATGAAAGAGGAGATACACATATGTCTCGACAACACATACTGCCCACACTACTTGCGGTGGCTATCTTGGCG
>PXEI01000321.1 GCA_003564775.1 Spirochaetaceae bacterium | reverse complement strand
TGCATCAACACATTAATCTGTTGCTGGACAAAGGGCATGAACTCTCGACCGTTCATCCTAAAGAGTTGCAGACGTCGACAACCCTCGATGAAGCAGGATCCTTCCAACGAGCATTCCTGCGTTCCTACGGCGAACTCCTCACGCAGTGGCCAGAAATCTGGGAGGCAGCGCTCCGAGTAAAGGAATCTGGATGGAAAGCGAGCTAGTCTACTATCCTAGAAACGTTCGGACTGATCATGGGTCACGAAGCCATCGTTTGATGAAAGACCCGGATGCTCCTCTATCATTCAGTATCGCCAATTTGCAATCTACTTTGTTCTCCTGTCTAAGAGGGGCTCGACCGGCGCGGGAGCACGTCGAAACGCTGCTATCTACCAACACGCCTGGAATGAATGGAAGAGTCGCGACCCAACTTATCGAACGATGGATAACTATAGGACTCCTGATTAGAAAAGACTCATTGCATTGGCAATGTGATCGAACATTCGTTAGGTCTAACGCGACGGAGAAATCGACACTCGGATATGTTTGTCTGACTGCTGGGAGAGCCGAAGCCGTTAGTCGTTGGTCAACAGCACTCGGCACCTCACCTGTTGTGAGAGACAATGTCACAAAGGTAGTTTTCGATGATAGTCACGAAAACGAAGATTATTCCCGCGAAGGCGCTTCGCCATTCCCCCTCATTGATCGTGCGGCGCGTGAGAGCGCGATAACGGATATCGATAGGAATCTACGTTCCAACGATGTGGTTGTGGAATATAAGGTGCTGCGCTTTCTTCTCCTCGGCGAGTGCGGCGATACCCTCGGGCTTCCCACGATTGGAGCAAACCGGAACTCGGCACTCTTGTTAAGTGGTTTCGATCGCTTGATTTGCTGCGATGACGATGTTCTGCCTCCCGTAAAGCGCCTCACCGGCGTGAAGTATAATGGTGAACACCCAACCCTCTTGAAGACGCCGGTATTCGATACTGTTTTCGCTCCAGACTTGGCTACACTCGAGCAGGATCTCGAAGCCGCTGAATCCTACAACCTTCAAGCCGAACTGACCCGTTTCCTGGGCCGGGTCTCACCGAACAATCTAGATTTGGATGACTCGCCTGCGGAAGCAATCTCTATTCTCAATCGGCCGGGGTGTACTGTTCATGCAGTCAGCATAGGGCTTTACGGCGCAAGACAGTATACCCATCCCTTTCGTACCTTTCTTGTCCGTGGCGAGCACCGGGATGATTTGCTCTATGACCGGGATTTATTTGAGACGGTTCGGGTAAATCCGCTTTTGGCGCGCCAGGCCGCCGAGGTGACGATTGACACAGGCATGTCGTTTTTGACCGCGATGTGTGCGATAGATGCTCGTTCACCCCGCCTCCCATTCTTCCCGTTGGCGAGAAAAGAGGACGACAACTACCGGATGCTATATCGAATCTGCTTTCCTGAGCAGCTCTTTGCCAATCTACCGGCAGCTGTCTTTCATGATCCTCGCTACAAGGCCGGTTTCACCGAACAGGAGTTCGAAAGCTACCCTATTGACCTTGGAATCTGGACCCACATGTTGACTCAGCGGTTTGCTCGGCGACTCCATCATAGTGACGGTGAAGGCAGGTTACGGGAAATGTCGCTTTCGTTCGACGAGTTTGGCCGTCTAAACCCGGAACAGATCCGGCGATTTCTTACACCGCTTCACAGCGCCTACTACCAGTCGATGCTTAAGCATATTCGCGGTGAGCTCGAGCTGTATCAGGGGCCCCCGTGGTGGGTAGAGGACCGCAGACATGCGGTTGCGGTACTGGAACGCGAACTGGACGGCGGTATTTTTGAGAGTGACGAACAACTTGTCCGCTACGCCAAGGTGTATCGACTTTGGGGTAACGCCTTGCGCGTATGGCCCGAGATCGTTCGAGCGACACGGCCATTTTCTGAGTAGGTAGTAGATTCGTTTCCGAGCGTTACTCTCGCTTGGGGTGCGATCCCAATACTGCTCTCAAGGCTCGGCAAAGTCTTGATAGCGTACCGTAGGTCCGTGTCCGTCCGAATTGTACCTTTGCGCGATTTGCCAGATCGTCGGCCACCAGCGCAATAGCTCTCCCATTTTGCGGAAGTACGCCTGCACGATTCCGAGAGCGGTGGCCTTCTCGATTCCATATTGACGGAGCTCCAATGGAACGACCGAACTCGGAGCGTTCAGTTCGCTTTCAAGATTCGCGCAGTAACGTTGTAGATCATCAGCCCACCACTGGGGCTGACCTTCACATTCCTCGAGCTCCCACTCTGCACGTTTCATCCTCTGTCTCAGATATCGAACCTGCAGCAGGCGCAATCCTTCTTCAAAGGTCTCCACCGGCGTTTTGGAAAGCTCGACAAACCGATCACCAACCTCTGCGAGACGTGCGGACTCATCAGCCATAACAAGTGTCCGTGGAAGTTTCTGTAGAAACAGAAAGGTATACATACCCAGGTTGACACCTACCTGTCCAAAGTCCCTGCCGGTGTACGCCGCCTTTGGGAGAGGGTCATGGTATACGGCGACCGGGAGATGGACAAAAAGATGGGCCGACGAGATCATATTCTGAAGCATTATCCAACAGCTGTCTTGATGAACCGCTCCCGGCGGATAGGGCGGCAGCATACGAGTATTGTTTAGTGCAATGGCGCCTGTTGGAAAATGAACACCGGTACCGTCAAGTACGATATTGTCGGCATGCCGGATGTTGTATCCGTAAGCCCTAACCCGCCGGAATGCGTCTGCATCGTTAATGACTTCCCAGGGATACTCCTCGCGGGATACCAGGGTCCGATTGGGATCAATGTGATGACGAGCACCATAGTAACCTGCGGCCACGCCGCGAACTTGTGCGGTTCCGTGTTCAAGATGTCGTGCCGTCGACGGTGATACTCCATCCAAGTTATCCGGGAGACCGGCGGTGTGATGTAGAGCGTCACATAGTGCAACCAGTAAGTCGTATTCCGGCAAAGGTTGGATGGCGGACTGCAATGTCTTGAGTTCTGAAAAGAACTGCAGAGGCATTCGAAACAGGCTTGTCAACGAGGTGGTCTTTTCGTGTGAGCCTGCGGTAAGCGCGAAGCGGCACCCCATATCATCGTCGCTTGAATGCACATTGTAACCGGCCGTCAACAGTAGGAGCGTGT
>PXEI01000385.1 GCA_003564775.1 Spirochaetaceae bacterium | reverse complement strand
CTGGTCGTGCTGCTGAACCTCGGCTTGCTCATTTCCACGTTGTAGCGCGTCCAAAGTTTGAACCAGGAGCTCAGCGCCGAGTTCAGCCGCGCGTTCAGATAGCAAGGCAGCGGTCTCGGTGCCATCAAGTGGTATCTCACGGCGAGCTAACACATCTCCAGCATCCATCTCCAGCGCCAGCCGCTGTATGCTTACGCCGGTCACGGAGTCTCCCGCGAGTATCGCTGCAGAGATTGGTGACGGGCCACGGTGTTTGGGGAGCAACGAAGGGTGGAGATTTACGCCGCCCCGAGGAAAGAGGCCAAGAAACTTGGGGCCAAAAATCTTTCCGTACGCCACACACACCAGAAGTTCCGCACCCAACTCTGACACCTCTTCACGCGCCGCCTCGTTAAGCTTCTCAAAGCGGAGTACCCTGAGCCCAAGCTCGGCCGCACAGTTGGCGACTGGTGAAGCCTCCATCTTTCTACCCCTACCCACCGGCCTGTCCGGAGCGGTAAGCACGGCGACAACCTCATGGGTCTGGGCAACTGCGCGCAAAGAAGGAAGGGCTATCTCCGGGGTTCCGGCAAAGAGCACCTTCACTGCTGAGAGTCCTGAGGCTTTCGGTATTTCTGCAGAAGCTTTTCGCGCTTCCGTTCACTCAGGTAGTCAAGAAAAAGCACGCCGTTTAGATGGTCAAGCTCATGGAGAATTACACGCGCCAGCATGCCATCCGCGTTCAGGGTAAAGGGACGTCCATTCTGATTCCAGGCCTGAACCTGGATCTCGGTGGGGCGTTTTACGTCGGCATAGAGGCCAGGTATGCTCAGGCACCCTTCTTCGTACATTCCGGTTTCGTGCGAAGTGCCTACAATACTGGGGTTGATAAAGACCTGAGCAGGTTCACTGTCTATTTGCACCACAAAGAATCGCTCGAGAATGCCAACTTGAGGCGCGGCAAGGCCAATGCCACGTGCCTGCCGCATAAGCCCCACCATGCGTTCAATGGTTGTCCGCAGTGAGTCGTCCATGTCCTTCACCGCTGCGGCGTGTTGCCGCAGCACCTCGTCCGGGTAGTAGACGAGATCTATCCCGGAATCGGGCCCCGATGCCAAAGCACTCGAGATGTTTGATGTTTGGTTTGTGTTTTCTTTTTCCATTACAGTACTCGGGTAACACTACCCGGAAAGAGCGGCCGGGGTCAATGTTGCGGGCTCACCTCACCGAGGCGCTCCGCCTTTCTGGCGCGTTGAAAACAGCGTTTACTAACCCTTCTACTTAGAGTAGAGCGTTAGGGTCAACGTCAATCTCAAGATACAGACCTCGAGGTGTCTCAAAACGAGACAGAAACGCACTCAAAAGCCCTTGCACGCGGTCAAAACTCCCACACCGTATAAGCAGTTGCACCCTCAGGTTCCCCGAAATAACCGCCAGGGGGCAGTCGGCAGGCCCAAGAAGCTCCCCGGCACGCTGATCATGAGCTTGAAGTTCCCGACCCAAAGAATGCGCAATTGACTCGGCAGTACTCCTCACCAGCTCCGCTTTCTTACCGCGCACTACTATGCGAATGAGGCGTGAGAAGGGAGGGAATCCAAGAACTCGGCGCGTCTCAAGCTCTGTCCGGTAGAACTCAGCTCGCTTTCCCTCCACCGCCAGCCTTACCGCAGCATGCTCCGGCTTGAAGCTCTGTACCAGCACACGGCCGTCGGGAACAAAACGTCCAGCACGTCCCGCTACCTGCACAATGAGGCCAAAGCACCGTTCAGCGGCCCGGAAATCCGGCATCTGTAAACCGGTGTCCGCCATCACAATGCCCACCAGCCGCACGCCAGGAAAGTTCAGGCCCTTTGCCACCATTTGGGTACCCAGAAGGATATCGAGCTCCCCTTTCCGAAACGCCGTAATGGTGGCCTCCATACTCCCTTTCACCCGTACCGAGTCGCTATCAAGCCTGCCAATACGCAGATCCGGGAAATGGGCGGCCAACTCCTCCTCAACGCGTTCAGTACCAAAGCCAGAGTATCCCAGATCAAGGGATCCACACTCCGGGCACACCTGAATTGTTTGCGTCTTGTAGCCGCAGTAGTGACAAACCATCCGGCCAGCCTGTTTGTGGTAGGTCAGGTTTACCGAACAGCTACGACACTTCATTTCGTAGCCACAGCTGCGGCAGTGGAAGAAGTATGCAAAACCTCGGCGGTTGAGAAAAAGAATACTCTGCTTCCCGGCCGAGTGTGTCGCCCTGATCTCTTCAATGAGCTGTTTTGTCAGCGCCTTATCACTCCCTTTCAGAGGAATAAGGTCGATGTCGGGTAGCGTTCCACCGGCAACCCGCCCCCGGAGTTCAAGCCGCTGAATTCGGCCCTGCTCCATAAGATACCAGGCCTCAACTGACGGCGTTGCACTTCCCATGAGCAGATACGCACCCGCACGTGCGCACCGTTTCATGGCTACCTGCCGCGCATGGTATCGTGGAGCAGAGCTACTCTTGTATCCCGACTCGTGCTCCTCATCCAGCACTATGAGCCCAAGATTGCTAAGAGGAGCAAAGACCGCGCTGCGAGCGCCGATAACAACCCGTGCTTCACCCGCTCGAATTCGAGTCCATTCACCCAGCCTTTGTGAAGGGGTCAGACGTGAATGAAGGACAGCACAGGGCACTGAAAGGCGTGCCCGCAAGGTATCCACCACTTGATGGGTCAGCGCAATCTCCGGCACCAGGTAAATTACATCCTGTCCTTGGGCAAGCACAAACTCGGCGACTCGCAGGAACACCTCTGTCTTTCCGGAACCGGTGATCCCGTCAAGGTAGTACAGCCCCGGCGATCCGGTGGTAACGGCCCTGAGTGCCTCTGCCTGATCTTCCGAAAGCCTGTCAGGTACCACACGATACGCCTCGTCGTCCGGCCCAAGGCCCGGCGCTTCGCGCTCACTGCGTCCGGTGGGGGTCATAGCACTGAGCGCCTCTCCAAGGCTGCAGTGGTACATCTCGGATACCCATACCGCCAGCTCAAGAAAACTCTGGTCAAACAGCGGCGTGGTATCTATTACACGTTCGATATCCCTCAGCTGCTTGATGCCGTCCGGCGCGGCACCCGGGAATCCAACCACAAAACCCGGGAGCTTACGGCGACCGAAAGGCGCCATAACACGGCAGCCAAGCTCGGGCGGT
>PXEI01000410.1 GCA_003564775.1 Spirochaetaceae bacterium | reverse complement strand
TACCTGGCGGGAACGGCCGCTGAGATATTCGTGACTCTGGTTCCGGTACAGGTTACGCCCTTTGTCCTCAACGCTCAGCTCTACGGGGCGCTTACCCAGGTGTTCTTTCTGGCCTTTGCCCTTGGCGCCAAGACCTACCGTCTCCGCATTGAGTATGAAAGGATACAGCAGAACTACCGGGAGGACCTTGAGCGCAGTGTGGCCGACCGAACAAAAGAGCTGGAAGCGCTGAACTGTAAGCTTGCCGAACATGCTTCCACCGACGCACTGACCGGACTGTACAACAGAAAAGAACTGGATAAACGGACGCGGGAACTGGATCCTTATCTGCAGCGCAAAGAGGACGCTGAGGACCCGTACCTTGTCTCAATTGCATACCTGGATCTGGACAACTTCAAGTACTGCAACGACACATTCGGCCACGGATATGGAGACAATCTCCTCAAGCAGGCTGCGTCGCTGTTGCGATCAAACACCAGGCCCTATGATCTCCTGTTCCGTGTTGGTGGTGACGAGTTCCTGATCATCATGCCTGAAGCCGATCCCGACGAAGCAGCAAAGATTGTTGAACGTGTTCGCCGGGGTTTTGAGTCTGCGTTCAGCTTGGAAGCAAAGATATCGGTGTCGATAGGGCTTGTTTCCTCGGTCGCCTATCCCGGTGAATCCCTGACCAGGCTCATAGAGATTGCCGACGAGGCGCTTCTTCAGTCAAAAAGAGCGGGAAAGAACCGGGTCAGCGAGAATCGGAATCTGCAGATGAACTGATAAGGTTCGGTTAGTACGAGGATCTTGAGGGCTGGATCACGGAGCGGCTCGGTAACCCGCGCTCTACCTTAAAACGCGGTCCTTCCATGTGCTGGCGAGTAAACGTCGCGGCCTGCCACGCAGGCAATCCCGACATACTCAACCCCCGCCGAACGGATAGTTGTTTCCCAGGCCTGCGGTCTTTACACTATCTGCATGCAGCAGTTTCCAGCTTTGTGGTGCGTTAGCGCCGACTCCCCGGTTCAGGATACGGTTGACTCCGTCACTGCGGCTTTGCCCACCTGGGGGCATGGGCCGCCCGGTGGACGAAAGGTACTTGTCTGGGACGGCCGTGTCGATGTCGGCGTGGAAGCCGGTAAGTATTCTAGCAATGCCGGTCTTATTCTGCTTGGGCCCGGGCCGGTGCTGTATCCCTTTCCTGGCCCGGTTGCTCTCCACCTAGTTGGCCCCACTGCCGCTTCACTGTGGACCGCTGTCGTAGCTGTCTCACAGGGCTATGTCGTTGCGGGCCAGGTCGCGGGCGCCAGCATGTTGGGATATCGTACCCCAACCGAGGGTGAACTCGAGGTAGCTTTGACACCTCGTGAGCTTGAGGTGCTGGAGCTCATTGCACAGGGGCTTCCTAACAAGGCAGTTGCGCACGAACTTGGTATAGGCCTGGGCACGGTAAAGTTTCATTTGGCAAATCTCATGGGTAAGCTCGGCGTGCAGAACCGCGCCGAGGCGGTGATGGAGGCTGCTCGCGAGGGCCTGCTCAAGGTATAGGTTGTCGGTCGCCAGCGTCGCGCCCGGTTTCGTGCCTGGCCAGACGCCCTGGCCAGTCGCCCGGCGTCGCGCCCGGCCAAACGGCCAGCTGGAACGGCCCCGCACGGACTGCTACCTTTGCTTTCGGAGGACAGTATGAAGTTGTATGAATTCTCAGAGGAGCTCAATAGCCTGTATCAAAGGGTCCGCCAAGGAGTAGTGCGTGTTGAGCAGTACGACGAGAACGGCGAAACCGTACAGGCCGCAAGCGGCATAGCATGGCCGCAACAGGGCATAATCATTTCCGTGTCTCACCCCTTTGATGATCAAGACGCTGTTCGCGTACGCCACGGCGGGGACGAACCTATTCAGGCCAAGGTCAGAGGTTGGGACAACCGCTACGATCTGGCGGTGCTGGAGGTGGAGGGCTCAACGATTCCTATCTGGAAAGACTGGGCCGAACTGGAGGAGCTTCGCCCGGCCGAGTTAGTCCTGGTGCTGGGCTATGAGGAGATTCGTCTTGGCATGGTGAGCCGCACCGCCGAGGAACAGATGAACCGTTGGGGTGGCGTGCTGAAGCCATGGGTAGATATCGATGCCGGACTCAGCGACACTCAAGCCGGAGGAGCCTTGCTGGACCGCGCCGGGCGCTTTGTTGGCATGAACAGCACCCAGCCACGGCCTCACGGTCAGACTGTCGGTTACGGGCAGCTTCAGCACCTGGTGCGGAGTATTCTCAGTTCCGGCAGCGCACGGCCTGCCTACCTGGGCGTACGCACCGCACCGGGGCGTGGTGCCGACACTCGACCGGCGCTTGTGGTGACCCATGTAGATGCCGACAGTCCTGCCGAGGCAGCCGGACTCATGACCGGCGATCTCCTGCGCGAGTTTGGTGGGGTCGCACTGCAGCACCCGCGCGGACTGTTCATGGCACTCCGTACCATGAGTTCGGGTGACGTTAAGACGCTGCGGATACTCCGGGCGGGAGAAGAGCACCAGCTGAGCGTCACTCTGGGAGAGGGTCGGGTGGGGTGACCTACCGTGGGAGAAGGCAGCGCGGACTAAGGGGTTACGGCTCCGTGGTGCTGTGTTCCCGCTCGAGAAGTTCCTTCAGAGCATTCAGCCGCTGGGCCCACTGGAGTTCGAGCCTGGCGATAAAGGCCCGCGCCGTCTCCAATGTGGAGCTGTCCAGATCCGGAAACCTGTGTACTATGTCATTGTGGCAACCGTTGAGGACGCGCCCGCCGCCAGGATCCCCGGGACTACTGCCTTGAGGGGAATCCGTCGCGAGACATTGCTTCCTCGGCCTTGCCGCACACCGCCCCAACAAAGAGCAAGCTGGGAACAATGCGCTGCGTGACCGGTTCGGACCACACAACGAGTTGATACGAGACACCAAAACGGTCCTGAATCCAGCCGTAGCGTTCGCTAAAGGGGTAGGCGTCCAGCGGCATGTGAACGGTGCCGCCGACTGCAAGTTCCTTCCAGAGGCGGTTCACCTCGTCCGCGCTCTCACATCGAACAAAAAAAGAGATAGAAGGGTTGAGCGAGAAGTACGGGCCGCCGTTGAGGGCCGAGAATGAAAAACCGTCAATCTCATACTCCACCGTCATTACCTCGCCGGGCTTGTGGCCGTGGAACTCCTG
>PXEI01000310.1 GCA_003564775.1 Spirochaetaceae bacterium | reverse complement strand
CCAAGCGCCTGCGCCTGTGCACGGTAGCTGCGCGTCTCACCGTAAGGAATGTCCAGTAGCACCCGCCAGACAGACTTCTGAAACTCAGTACCCACAAGATGCAGCGGCACCTCAAAGTTCTGTCGCTGTCCGGCAAAGTACTCGGCGAGCTCCCGCTCAACTGTGCGCAAGTGTTCGTGATCGCCTGGCAAGAGTTGTGCAGCGAGTCGATGTTCAATATCGTTGAGCTCTGTCTCCAGCATGCGTCGGTCACTGAACTCAAGCAGCACGAGTCCGGAATCGTCTGCCGCTGCCAACATCGGCCCCAATGGAGTCTCTAGTCGGCGGTAGTGAACCAACTGAAGCGGGGCGCTACCCGAGGCCGAGGGCGTGTGCCCGGTTACCGCTTTGTACCTATCCCGGAAGCCGCTGAGCGAGTCATAGCCGCTTTCAAGCGCAACATCAGTAACGGTACGCCCAGCTGCAATAGCCCCGTATGCCGCGTTGATTCGCAGCATGCGGTGATAACCGTGGAAGCTGAGACCCAGGTTGCGCTGACACCAGCGCCGCACCGTGGCGGGCCCTATGCCCATGGCCCGTAGATCCGCATCCCGTACTCGTTCAGCCGGAGATTCCTCAGCAAGCTGCAGGGCACGCCGCACCTCAACTGGCGGCGCCTCGGTGCCCTCGGTAGGACGGCAGATCTTACACGGTCGGTATCCTGCCCGGAGTGCGTGGGCCGATGAGTCAAAGTACTCGGTGTTCTCCTTCTTGGGTTTGCGCGCGCGGCAGGTAGGCAAGCAGCATATGCCGGTGCTGGTGACCCCAACCACAAAGAGACCAAGGTACTCGCGATCGCGCTTCAACAGCGCTTGGTAGTACTCATCTACCATGCCCGGATCGGTTATCTTCACCTTTGCTCCTCCTGCTGACGGCGCTCTGTTGTCTGCTCCAAGCAACAGTGCCTACCAGATGACTGAGCCCAATGTAACCGATCGGCGGTGTGAAGTACGACCGAAAACGTGACTACTATATTTCCCACGACTCCGATATCGACCCCGATATCGGAGTAGGCGGGTGGCGTTAATGATGACAAGCAGCACCGAGAGTTCATGGACAAGCATGCCAACCGACAGGTTTACCGTTTGCATTAGGACTCCGGTGAGGAGCACCCCGGCTACAAGGACCGCAAACGAGATGTTCTGCTTCAGGTTGCGCACCGTGGCGCGGCTGAGGCCCACTGCATCTGCAAGTTTACCTAAGTCGTTTGACATGAGCACGACGTCGGCGGTCTCCATGGCTACATCGGTACCCGCGCCGCCTATAGCAACTCCCAGGTCCGCGGACGCCAGTGCCGGAGCGTCGTTCACGCCGTCACCCACCATCGCGGTCCGGCCATGCTGTTCCTGGAGTTCTGAAAGTACGCGAACCTTGTCTTCGGGAAGCAGTTCTGCGTAGTAGCCGTCAAGCCCCAGTTCCCCCGAGATTGCCGCTGCCGCTCGTGCGTTGTCTCCGGTGAGCATGACTAAATGGCGGACTCCCAGGGTACGCAGGCGCTCAATCAACTGACGAGCGTCCTCCCTGAGGACATCTGCAATGGAGATAACTCCAAGAAGCCTTTCGGTGTCACCCACAAGTACCGCGGTGCGTCCCTTCCGCTCTTCGCTTGCCAGGTACTCCTCATGTTCGGCTAAAGGTACTTCGTGGTCGTCAAACAGCTTGCGGTTTCCAATGAGGTAGCGGCGGCCCTTGGTATGGAAGGCAAGCCCCCGCCCGGGAAGCATCTGCGGGTTCTCTGCCACCGCACTCAGTGTGCCAAGACGGAGAGAGGCCTCGGCCGTTATTGCACGGGCAAGCGGGTGTTCAGAGTAGGACTCGCCGGTTGCCGCCAACCTGAGGAGCTCTTCCTCGTTTATGCCAAAAGCAGCCACGCTGGTGACCTTGGGTTTGCCGACGGTCAAGGTGCCGGTTTTATCAAACGCGACGGCGCGGACGGTTCCGAGCTTCTCCATGACATCGCCACCCTTGATCAAGATTCCCCGCTTGGCGCCGTTGCCTATGCCAGCAACCATTGAGACCGGGGCAGAAATGACCAGGGCTCCCGGGCAGGCAATGACAAGCAAGGTGAGGGCGGACACGAGGTCGCGTGTTACTAGATACAGCAGGACAGCGAGCACAATGACGGCTGGAGTGTATATGCGTGAGAAGCGCTCCAACAGTTTCTGTGTTTTGGCCTTTTTGTCTTGTGCCTCTTCCACCATCTGGAGAATGCGGGCAAAGGTTGTCTCTTCGCCTACCTTGGTAGCTTGTACGATCAAGTATCCGGACTCAATGATAGTACCGGAGTATACCGACTCATCAACACTGCGGCCAACCGGAAGCGACTCACCGGTTATGGGCGCCTGGTTCACATATGCCGAGCCCTCCACCACGGCGCCGTCTACCGCAATCCTCTCACCCGGCTTCACCACAACCAGCTCGTCCCGGGCAACTTCACCGGCAGGTATCACGGTATCCGTGTCCCCCCGACGAACTCGAGCCGTTGCGGGAGCAAGATCAAGCAGGGCCTTGATGGACGAACGTGTCTTTTCAATGGTTCGGGACTCAAGGTAGTCGCCAAGCATGAACAGGAAGGTCACCGCGGCGGCCTCCCAGTACTCGCCTATGAGGATGGCTCCTATTACCGCGATCGTCACCAGCGCATCAATACCGACAATGCGATACCGAACAGCGGCAAGCGCCTTCCGGAAGATTGGAACTCCGGCCACCACGGTGGAGCTTAGCATGAGGACGATGGTCGGCAGCTCATATCCAATTGTCTTGAGAAGGACAAAGGAGCTTGCCACGAGCACTGTCGCGATAATTATCCGCTGTTTCTTGGTTATGTGTAGCATTCTCAACCTGGCTTCCTATTTTTCACTCAGCACGGCGTACCCAAGTTGGGCAATACTGCCCTTGAGAGTCTCGGAGCTCACGGTGTCCTCGTTGAAGCTGACCCGCACGCGAGATGAGTTAAACATAACCTCCGACTTCTCCACCCCGGCTGTCTTTCTTAACATTCCTTCGATCTTTGCCACGCATCTGGGGCAGGATACGGTCTCAAGTTGGTATGTCTTGGTTGTCATTTCGGACCTCCTAACGCATTGATATCCGGAGTATCCACTTTCTGTTGGATGT
>PXEI01000067.1 GCA_003564775.1 Spirochaetaceae bacterium | reverse complement strand
GAGCAGATTAGATGGAGCCGGGGAGCAGCCGCAGCTGCACTTGCTAGCGCAGGATGCAACCGAGGAACAACACAGCCGCGAGCGACTGGAGCGGGCTAAAGAAACCGCAGAGAAGGCTACACGGACGAAATCGGCTTTTCTCGCAAACATGAGCCACGAAATTCGAACCCCTTTGCATACCATTACCGGAATTACCGAGCTGCTTCTGGATACAAGCCTGGACGATGAACAAGCCGAGTATGGTCGCCAGATTCGTTTTTCGGCCGATGTCTTGTTGGGTCTCATTAACGATATACTGGACTTCTCGAAGATCGAGGCAGGTAAACTCACTCTCGAGTACATTGAGTTTGACCTCATGACGATGGTTGAAGATGCAGTCGATATGGTAAGTCTTGAGGCGCACAAACGCGGCCTTGAGGTAATAACCTTTCTCTCGCCTGAGTTGCCGGATAGAATTTCGGGAGATCCTGTTCGACTCAGGCAGATCGTAGTTAACCTTTTTAATAACGCTACAAAGTTCACATCAACAGGTGAGATCTACCTACGCGTGCGACCACGCACAAAGAATGGGCAGATTCACGATCTGCTGTTTGAGGTGCAGGATACCGGTATCGGCATACCGGCAGAGAAACGCAAACGGCTTTTCCGAGCGTTCAGCCAGGTAGACGACTCCACAACCCGAAAGTTTGGCGGTACCGGGCTCGGGCTGTCTATCAGCAAAAGTCTGGTGCACCTTATGGGTGGTAACATCGGAGTTCGGAGTGAGGAGGCAGAAGGCTCAACCTTCTGGTTTACGGTGCCGTTAACGGCTCCGCAAAAAACCGTCGCGGTGCGGCCTGCAAAGTTTCTTGAGAATAAACGCGTTCTGGTAGTCGACGACAATGCGAACTCTCGCAAGGTTATTGGTCGCTATGTGAATGCATTTGGTGCCGCAGTATCTGCCGCCGAGTCCGGAAAAGAGGGACTGGATCTTCTGGCGCAGTCGGTGGCTTCCGGCAAAGCGTTTGATGCAATTCTGGTTGACCAGGAGATGCACGGTATGGATGGCTGGCATTTCGCGAGTGAAGTTCGCGCTAATGACGCTTTGCAGGAGAGCAAACTCATACTCCTGAGTCCGGCAGGGAAGAGTTACGGCGAGGCAAAGATGAAACTGCTTAAGTGGTTTCAGGCCTATGCAACTAAGCCGGTTAAGCGCCGCGAGCTCTCAGCCGCGCTGTACGCCGTTCTGATTGCGGAGGAAAGACTTGACGCAGTCGATGAGATTGAAACACTGGAGACTCTGGGTGAGCTTGAAGAGCTTGAGGAGGTTGATGAGCTTGAGAGCGTAGATGAGCCGCTTGGCAGCAGCAGCTCTGCAGCTTCCGGGCCCGCATTCGCAGATGGGCGAGTGTCGGCAAAGACTGAGAATGCTCGTTACCGAGTACTGATTGCCGAGGATCACTTTGTTAATCAACAGCTGTTTCAGACTATCCTAAGCAAGATGGGCTATACGACCATAACTGCCTCGGACGGAGTAGAGGCGGTAAAGGCAGTGACCGAGGATGGTTGTGATCTTGTGTTTATGGATGTACAGATGCCGAATCTCAATGGCTACGAAGCGACCCAACGTATTCGTGAGGCCGGTATCACCACGCCTATAGTTGCGGTGACTGCCAATGCCCTCAAAGGTGAACGTGAGCGTTGTACCGAGGCGGGTATGGATGACTATCTTACCAAACCCTTTAAGAGTCATGATCTCCTTCCTTTTCTAGAGCGCTACCTCAAGACAGATCACGAGCCGGAGGCTCTCAAGGGGCAGGAGGCTCAATCAGCGGTGCTAAGCCCGCAGCAGTACTCGCCTTTTGAGTACGATGCAGCAGTCGCGGCGTTTATGGGCAAGAGTGACATAGTCAGACGGGTGATTGGCGAGTTCATACTGAAGGTAGATGTGCAGCTCAATCAGTTGCGTGACGATCTTGCCGAGGGGAACTTCTCATCTGTCAGAACCGTGTCGCACGGGATCAAGGGTGGGGCCTGGAATTTGGAGGCTAAACCCTTGGGAAATGCCGCTGAAACACTTGAAGATGCCTCACGCGCAGAGGATACAGCGGCCTCTGCGCAGGCTCTAGAACACCTGCGAACTGCCTTTGTCGAGTTTAAAAACCATTGTGAGAACCTTGAGGAACTGCAACTGGGGAAACCGGCAAACTGAGAGCTCACTCCCGGCCTAGCACCAGAAACTCCCTAATGCCGCGGCTTCTCAGCGGTACGAGTGCGAGCAGCAGTCCAAAGCCTCCAAGCGTAAACAGTACGGTCGGTAGTCTTTGCATAAGCAGGTCAAGCATGGGGCCTGCAAACAAAAACCCAAGTGCTGCCGCTGCACCGGTTGACGCCTCCAGAAGCCCAAACACACGAGCACGAAAACTGCGCCGTACCGAGAGACCAATTGCGGTGTGAACAATGAGGTGAACGCCCGCAGCAGCTATCCCGGCTATAAGCAGTGCCAGGAAGTAGAGCGGTACTGCAAACGGCTTGGGTATGGTGTTCGCGGTAGAAGCCAAGAGCCAAAGTGCGGGCGCGTTGAGGGCTACAAGCGCAGCCAGGATTCGGTGTTCCAGTCGGGGGCGAAGGAACGCCAATAGGAGATAACCCAGAATGCCCCCAGCGAGTAGGGCGGCAAAAGAGTAGCCCAGATATTGCGGGCCAAGCTCTAGTTGAAACTCAAGATAGAACGGCAAGGCGATGAGCAGTACCGGAAAGCTTGCATGAATGCAGAGGTTCATGATGAGTAAGCCTGGTAGTCCGTGTGTGCGGCGGGAGAAACGCAGGCCAATTCGTGTTTGAATCACCAGTCGTCTCAACATGCGCCTGATCTGTACTCGACGTGTTATGCTCTGGGGCGCCTTTGCTGGTGTGGTGGCCACGGCAAGGTCGGAACCGGGGAGCAGGGTTTCCCACGCGGCCGACACCAGAAACAGGGCGGCCGTAATGCCGGTACTCCCGGCCGCACCGAGTGCCAGAAATACAAGCCCCCCAACGGCGTTGCCTGCAAGATTAGCCGTCTGAACACACGCGCCGCGCACAGCAACGGCCGAGCCCAGTGCCGCAGGCGTTACAAGATCAGGTAAAAATGCATCCGCAGCTGGCTGAAATGTCGCTTGTCCTAAACCTACAATCAAGGCCGTGATCAGTACGGCTGCTATTCCAAGAACCGGCGAGGTTTGAGCGGTGAGGGATAACAGGAGTGCCAACGCCACCAGGATCAAGCCGCGTCCGGCATCCGATGCAAGCAGTACAGCCTTGCGTCCCCGCAGATCTGCGAGCGAAGCTGCAAGGGGTGACAACACAACAATAGGTGCCAGGGATAAAAACTGAAGCAATCCAAGGAGCCCGGCTCCACCAGAGAGGTTGCGAATGTAGAGCGTCATGGACAACAGGTACAGCGCGACAGCGAGTTTGGAAAAGGCCTGTCCAGCAACCAGCAAGAACAAGGGGCTTGCCGAAAGGAAACTCACACGAGACCTCTATCTGCATGTTCTGAAGTCACAGAACCCCCTGCATGTTCTGGAGTAGTGGAACCCCACGGAGCACCGGCACTCAGACCGCCAAGAAAGTTCACCAAATCACGTGCGGTGTCTCCGTGAGTCCGTCGTGCCGCCGGAGCTGCCAGTGCGTTGGTCTGCATGCGTGAGCGTAGAGCGTGTTCGGTAAGTACAACCTTCACAGCATTGATCCATTCCTCGGTGCGTTGGGGCTTACAGAGGATAGAGTCAACGCGCGGGGTGAGAAACTCGGTGAATGGGGGTGAGTCGGGTGCTATTACAACACAGCCATAGGCTAGTGCCTCGGCAAATACAATGCCATAGGTTTCCGCATGCGGGGCCATAATGAAACAGTCAGCACGGCGGTACAGGGTGTCTAGTCGCGACCTTGAAGGCTGACTTTCAATAGTCACTCGACCTTGAATACCCGCTGTCTTCAACATCTGGGTGAACGCGGAGCGCCCCGACAGTTCTTGCTCTACCGAGTCACCTACTACAACTTGCCAGCTCCAGTCGAACTGTTTCAGGGCGCCAAAAGCCTCCACAAGTCCGGCAAGGTTCTTCCGTGGTGTCCAGTTACCCACGCTGAGAAAACTGATGGTGTTCGGGTTTGAGTTTGGTCGGGGTCGTAAAAGATCGGCTGACAGCGCCCGCACGGAAGCACTCGACAGCGCCACGGAGCTACTCGGCGTCATAATTGGTGCCGGATATGCTACTCCAACCCGTGAGGCTGGCAAAGCACGCCGGTGTAGTTCACGTGCGGCAAAATGACTGGGGGCTACGCCGAATGAGAACATCCTCAGGAGCATTGCCTCGGTCGACTCGGCCCGGACTCTATCGGCCCACGGTCTGCCCTGCAAATTTTGTGACGGTAACAGGTGCGCCAAGAGGCCGGTCTGCAGCGAGACACGGTTGAGGCGCCTATACGACCGCAGCGTTGCGTGCGCCGCGGAGAGTTCAGTTGGTGTTGTCAGATAGAGACTGTCCAACAGGATATGAGTAACACTACGCCCAGTCTGGGCATGGTTGGTAAGGATGCACGCCAGCCGAGTGCGAAGTGAAGCTGCCTCCAGGTAGTGGTAATGAAATTGAGGGTCGGCTGACAAGGCATGGTTATAGAGATAGCCCCCACCAACCGCACCTGTGGGCGGTGGGGCACACAGTAGAACCTCTATTCGTGGTAAGAAGCCCATGCTGTAGGCGACTCCCAGATCTTGATCTCCATGGTGGTGAACTCCGCACCCTCCGACCTGGCCGACTCACCCAGACGCTGATGCAGGTAGGTTGCCAGGTTCTCAAGACTTGGGGGTCGATTCTGGAAGTAGGGTAGATCGTTCAGAAGCACATCATCTATAGCGCCCAGCACCTCTTCAAGCACACGTTCCATCATTGAGATATCAACCGCATAACCGGACGAGTTCAGTCCGTTGGTAATGCAGATCCATTCTACCTCGTATGGATGGTTGTGCGGAGAGGACTCCGGCCCCGACTCGTTCGGCAGAAAATGCCGCGCGGTGAGTTTTGCCTTAACTCCGGTCGCAAACACTATGTTACTCCTTGTTTGTTATGACTCGTTTGTCAGCACTATCTGCAAAGCATTGTGGTTCGTGGCGATATGCTCAAAGGCTTTGGCAGCGTCCGTCAGTGGAATTCTGTGGGTAATGTACTTTGACGGCCGTACCTGCGGTAGCAGCACAAGTAACTCCTGTATTCGGCGGTGTTTGTCCCAGCGCGAACTGAGTGCTGCCTGAATGTGGGACACCTGACTGCTGGTAATACGAAGGCGCCTGCGATGAAAGGTCTCACCTAAACGGATTGGTGTCTCGTCCCGTCCGTACCATGAGGCTTCCACCACCTGGCCTTCATGTGCGCAGCTGTCGATACAGCTCTGAAGGCCTGCTGGTGAGGCGCTGGTGTGAACTGCATGATCAACCCCGCGGCCCTGAGTTAGCTCCTGTACTGACTGCGGTAGATCTGGACCCGGTGCGCACACAGCACAGCCAAGTTGGCGAGCAAGCTCGCGCCTTTCCGGCGAGTAATCTACTGCAAGAACCGAGGCAGCCCCTGCCATGAGAAGCAGCTCAGCGGTCAACAAACCAATAACCCCTAAACCCACTACGGCCACATGCTCGCGAAACACCAAGCGGGTGTCCTGAGTAATGCTCAATGCAGTTTCCAGGCTGGGAAGCAGCACTGCGTCTTCTAATGATATCTGCGCGGGGATAGAGATCAGGTCTTGAGGCGCGGCATAGAAACAGTCTTGATGCGGTCTGAAAGCGAACACCTTGGAACCGTCTTCAAGTAGTCCGGCATTCATGTATCCGTACAGGAGAGGGTAGCTGTAGTCGCCCTTCAGTGCCTCCAGTGTTTCTCCTTCCGAACTGTCAGGAAGGCGTCCAGTGTACGCCAGCATCTCAGTGCCGTGGCTTATTCCGCAAAGGGCGGACCTTACCTTGAGTTCGCCCGGCCTTGACACCAGAGGAAATTCCCGGAGCACGACCGAGTTTTCACCAGTAAAGAAGACCCCGCGTGCGACCTCACTCACGATAAAGCTCCCAGACGAGGTCCGGTCCCAACAAGCGTGGTGTGGTCGGCCGCAGACGAAGGGCGGAGCTAAGCTTACGCACACCCATATCACCAACGGCCGCTATTCCGGAGCCAATTATGAGTGGAGCGGTGACCAGTACAAGACGGTCAAACAGGCCGTCCTGTAAAAAACTCGTGATGATACCGGAACCGCCCTCTATGAGGAGGCGCTGTATGCCCTCGGCCGCCAGAAGCTCCAACACCGCAGCAAGCGAGAGTGAGTCCGGACTGGTGCTACTGCCTTCACTGGCTCCCGGGAGTGTAAGAATGCGGACTCCGTTCGCTGTGAGCTGCGCTACCTTTTTCTCTTGGGTGGAGACGGCCCGCTCCGATGTTATCACGTAGGTTGGAGTCTCCAGTGCGGTTGTGATCACAATTGAGTCGGCGGGCAAGCTGAGTCGTCCGTCAAGAACGACTCGTAGAGGTGAGCTGCGGCCGCTGATTCGGCATGTCAAACGCGGATTATCGGCCCGCACTGTTCCAGCACCCACAAGAACTGCATCAGCCTCTGCCCGAAGCTCATGAGCAAGACGAAGGGTCTCGTCGCTTGATATCCAGCGCGAGTCGCCGGTGCTTGTTGCTATGCATCCGTCAAGACTCTGAGCGAATGTGATGGTTATTTCGGGCCGTTGTGACATATTAGTTCGAAATATACTGGAAGAAGGGATGGGGTACAACCCAACTTCTTGGTCTCTAACGTGATCTTCCGCTTTCGTGTTCCTGTTGCCAGCGGTTCCTCGCTCTACACGTTTGACTTTCGGGTTAGCCCGCACTACTTTAGGATTGTTCTAAGTGGAGGCAACAGATGCGCGGAGCTGGGAAAGACACGTTTTCGATCAACACAAGGCCCGAGACTACATCACTTGAGTCAGAGAGCGAAGGTTTAACAAGCCAGGTTCCGCTGATTGAGCCCGGCACCGTCATAGACGGAGTTGAGTGTGTCACGGATGTAGACTTTCCTACACGGCTCGGCCATTTCCGTCTCTATGGGTTCTACGACCATCAAACCGACGAGGAGCACACAGCGCTTGTCATGGGCAATGTACGCGGCGCGCAAAACCTGCCGGTGCGGGTGCATTCTGAGTGCCACACCGGAGATGTCTGGGGTTCTCTCAGGTGTGACTGCCGCGAGCAGCTAGAGTTGGCAGTGCGCTATGTTGCTGAGCACAAACGTGGAGTTGTGGTGTATATGCGACAAGAGGGACGCGGGATTGGTCTTATGAATAAACTGCGGGCCTACAAACTCCAGGAACTGGGTTTTGACACAGTTGAAGCAAACGAACAGTTAGGGTTTCCGGCCGAGGCACGAGATTACCGTGTCACCGCATGCATCCTCAGGTTGCTGGGTGTAGAATCCCTCGAGCTCATGAGCAACAATCCGGACAAGATTGAGAAGCTCAAGGCTTACGGTGTAGATATCAGCGGACGTATCCCGATTGTTGCGGAACCTAATCCCCACAACCAGGCGTATATGGACACCAAACGCCTGAGAATGCGACACACCTACGGTGGAGACGACGCAACAACCTAGGGTGCAACTCCGGCCAAACCGACCGGGCCCGGTCGGCCCAGCCAGCCCAGCCCGGTCGGCCCGGCCCAGCCAGCCCGGCCAGCCCGGGGCTCGCGAGACTAGTTCTCAAAGGCCTGCTTGAGTCGTTCAAGTGCTTGTACGACCTTGTCGCGATGGTTAAAGGCGCTAATGCGCACATAGCCTTCTCCGGCAGGGCCAAACCCGGTTCCCGGTGTAATGACTACACCTGCACGTTCGAGTGCCTTGTCAAAAAACGCCCTGGATCCCCCGCGACAGTCAATCCATACATAGGGGGAGTTCACCCCGCCAACACAGGTGTACCCAAATGACTCAACTGCGGTGCGAATGAGTTCTGCGTTTTCCAGGTAGTAGTCGCTCATCTCACGTAGTTCCCGGCGACCGGTATCGGTGTAACATGCCGCTGCTGCCTTCTGAACCGGATAAGAGACACCGTTGAACTTGGTTGTGTGGCGCCGGTTCCAGAGGTCGCGTACCGAGACCTCTGCGCCGGTCTGGTCATAGGCGGTACAGGCTTTGGGCACTACGGTAAATGCACATCGAGTACCGGTGAACCCCGCTGTTTTTGAAAAGCTCCGGAACTCAACCGCTACTTTCTCAGCTCCTGGAACTTCATAGATCGACCGTGGTAACTCCGGGTCGCGAACGTAGGCCTCGTATGCGGCATCGAAGAGTATGAGTGACTGATTCTTGCGGGCATACTCAACCCAGGCGGCGAGTTGTTCCCTGGTTGCGGTTGCACCGGTTGGGTTGTTTGGAAAGCACAGATAGATCAAGTCAACTCTATCCTGCCCACCTTGCGGAGGAGAGGGAACAAAGTTGTTTTTGGCGTTGGCCACAAAGTACGTGAGGCCCTCAAAACGTCCGTTGTCAAAGGCGCCGGTGCGGCCGGCCATGACGTTGGTGTCTACGTATACCGGGTATACCGGGTCCGGTACGCCTACCCGAATGTCGGTTGAAAACAGTTCCTGTATATTGCCGGTGTCGCATTTGGCGCCGTCACTGATAAATATTTCATCAGGGGCGATGTTGATACCGCGCGAGCCGAAATCGCCCTCTGCTATCGCCTCACGCAGGAATGCGTAACCCTGTTCCGGGCCGTATCCGCGGAAGCTGGCGTCGCTGCCCATTTCCTCAACCGCAAGCCGAAAAGCGGCGGTGATACTGGGTGGAAGAGCCAGGGTCACATCGCCTATTCCCAGGCGGATGATTTCTCCATCTGGATGCGTTGAACGATACTCTTCTACCTTACGTGCTATTTCGCTGAACAAATACGATGACTGTAGTTTTGCGTAGTGTGGGTTTACTTGGATCATGAATCCATCCTACCATATCAGCTTGAAGGAGCCAATTGTATGAACATTGTTTTTTTGGATGCGGGCACCGTTGTGCTTGACGGCGATCTTGAACTCTCCGGACTGGAGGCCTTGGGGCAGTTTACGCCTTACGACAACACCCAGCCCGAAGATGTAGTGGAACGCGCCGCGGACGCAGAGGTCATTATTAGCAACAAGGTGCTTGTAAGCCGTGAAGCCATGGAAAAATTACCCAAGCTTAAGTTCATTGCTGTGAGTGCTACCGGCTACAACAACGTAGACATTCAGGCAGCTCGCGAGCGCGGCATTGGGGTGAGTAATGTGCCAGGATATAGTACCGACTCGGTTGCTCAACAGGTGTTTGCTGCAATTCTTCAGTACGCTACACACCTGGCGGAGTACGCTGCTGACGTAGCGCGTGGTGACTGGGAGCGGTCGGAAATCTATACCATTCTCCGATATCCCTGTTTTGAACTCCGCGGGAAGAAACTGGGGATCATTGGTTTCGGAGACATAGGTCAAGCGGTAGGTGAGTTGGGACTGGCGTTTGGAATGCAGGTGCTGCCGTATCGCCGGGGCGCTATTGCTGACAGCAGATTTCAGCGAGCCGAGCTTGATACTGTCATTCAAGAAAGTGATTTCTTGAGTATTCATTGTCCGCTAACCCCGGACACAAAGAACCTGCTGAACGCGGACTCTCTAAAGAAGATGAAGAACTCGGCATTTCTCATTAACACCGCACGTGGAGGAATTGTAAACGAGGCCGACCTGGTGGCAGCGCTCAAGGCTGGGGTAATTGGTGGTGCGGCGGTTGATGTTCTGAGCGTTGAGCCTCCGCGTGGGAACCCCCTGACGGCCTCAGAGATCCCCAACCTGATCTTGACACCTCATACTGCCTGGGCGGCACTTGAAGCTCGTCAGCGGCTCATGGAGGGCGTTCGGGCCAACATTGAGGCCTATGCGAAAGGTGAGCAGCGCAACATTGTGAACCCAGCCTAAGGCTGGCGAGGTTTCACCAGCCGGGCTCGTACGAGTTCATTGGCTCCGTAGCGCCTACGGAGCTCGGCTACAGCCGCGTCTACTTTTGCGGAACGGTCCGATTTATCACTAAAGAGATCAAGCTGGCGGTCTTCGTCGTTGTCATGAAGGCCGCCGATTCCAGCCCCTATAAGCCTGAGGGGTGAACCGTCCCAGGTCTTTTCCAGAAGTCGCACGCACTCCTGGTAGAAGAGATCCAAGGACGCAACCGGCCGACTGAGGGTATGGCGGGCACTCCGGGTGAGAAACTCATGAGTACGGAACTTCACAAAAATGACCGCACCGCTGAGCTCCTGCGTTGCCATTCGGAAAAAAACTGCCTCGCACAACTCCAAAAGTACGGTGCGAACTGCCTGAGGATCCTGCAGGTCGCTCTCAAATGTTGTCTCGTGACTAATTGAACGATCTTCAGCATCACCGGAGTAGATTCCTGGATCCCTGCCCCTAGCAACCTGATACAGATACTCCCCGGAGGAAGGGCCAAAATACCCGCGTAGTTCCTCCTGTCTGAACTTGCGGAGGTCCGCGGGGGAGCGAACACCCAAACCCTCCAGGAGTTGCACGGTACGTTTTCCGACTCCAAACAGGTCCGAAAGCTTGAGAGTGTCAATGAAACGCAACTCGTCTCCAGGGAGTACCCGGTACAGACCATCCGGCTTTCTGTAGTCCGAGGCCAGCTTTGCCAGAAATTTGGTTTCAGCAATTCCAACCGAGCAGGCTAAGCCAAAGGTATTCCGAACCTGCAGCTTGATTCGCGCTGCGCTTGCCTCTACCGGGCCGAGCAAGCGTTCGGTTCCGCTCAGGTTGAGAAAGGCCTCGTCCACCGAGATCTGCTGGAGTTCCGGTGTAAAGTCATAGAGATGCTGCATCAGGGCGCGGGAAACTTCCTGGTAACGTTGCATTCGCACTGGGAGGAAAATGCCGTCGGGACAGAGCTTCTCAGCCTGTGCAACAGGCATTGCCGACCTGACTCCGAACTCGCGGGCTTCGTAGGAACACGCAGAAACGACCCCACGTTTGCCTTGGCCAACGATAACCGGCAGCCCCCGATATTCCGGTCTGTCCAGTTGCTCTACCGAGGCGTAAAAGGCATCCAGGTCAAGGTGTAACCAAACATTATGCATGGCGTCCTATCTCGCTGAGTTTTGAAGATATACCAACTCGCGAAACTGCTCGGTCAAGAGCAACTCGTTCGAAGCCGTTGCAATGTAGCTTGTCTGCGGATCGCTGCGTGGCTCACTCAGAAACTCAAGTGCCAACTCCGCATCGGCAGGAACGGTAAACTCAAAAGCCAGCGGCAACTCCGGGTTTGCGCCAATGAAAATCTCACCGCTGCGGCGATCGTCGGTGAGCCGCGTGGGCAGCTCCGAATGAAGCAGGAACAGCGGGTCGTCGGATAGCAGACGTAACCGGATGGTGGACAAGGGACGTTCAGCATTAATGCGCAGCCGCACTCGTTTTCGGTCTAGAAAGACGCTGGTTGTGACCTGTACCTGAAGCGGTGAGTCACGGTGAGCTGTGATGAAACTCTCCTGCTGTTCCAGCGAGGAAAGCTCATACAGTTGATCATGCAAGATCAAGTCGATTTCTCCGATCCGGTCTGGTGTACGCACCGCAACTGTTCGAGTACTGCTTTCGCTGTCGTTTCTGTCTGCAACCGCCACCGGCCGTGGAGACTCCGCCGAGAAGGGCGTTACGCCCAGCAAGAGCAAAAGCAATGCACCTGAGCTGAATCCAGTCAGGGACGACAACAACTTCAATGTCCAACGTCTTTTTCCGGGAGATGGATGGGGGATAAGGAAGTCCATTCGCACAAACATCAGCAGAAAAGGCAACACAATGAGTGTCTGAAGCAGGTTTCCGCGAACAGGTGATAGAAGAAGTGTTTCCGCCACTCTCAGTTCGGGAAAGCTCAAGGCTTCAAAGGTGAAGACCAGCAAAGGTGTTGGTGCCAGCACCATGAGAAGAAACATATAGCGTCGACGTCGGGATACAGAGAAGAGAAACGCACAGACAAATGCCCATATGAAGTAGTAACTGATTGCTACATCGATTACGGCTGAAACTACTACTCCGGCGAACAACAGCACCAAAGCCGTTGCGGAATAGAAACTCCCGTTTTTCGAGAAGGGCAGGCGCATAACAACCTGTAGGGTGAGACTAAAAAGGAAAATTGCTCCCAACATTTTCAGGAGGAAGAACGCCACCGGATAATAGGACCACAACTCCGGAAAGCCCCGAATTTGGAGGAGCTGCCGTACGACGAGGGTGGTTACAAAGAGAAAAGCAAAGCAGACCACCGCCAGGCCTGGGATGTTCCAAATGTTGCGTGCAATGGTGCTGCGGTAGCGGCGGGTACGACTGCGGGCGACTGAACCGTAAAGCAAGGTCAAGGCCAGCACCATGAAGATTGTGGCGACGTGGAAGGCTTCGTCGATTGCGATATACCCATCCCGTGTGCGAAAAAACAGGTAGTTGCGGTCCCAGGCAAGGGGGAGGCCCTCGGCGTGCTGGCTAAGGAAACTGTCTACCGAGCTCTCAAAACGTCTTCCAAATCGTTCTACCGGAATGGTATGAGATAACTCGTGTCCTGTATCGGACAGTTTGAGCGCGGGGATACCGGCATGAAGGTAGGGTTCAATCTGTTCGCCTTCGGGACCCAGTCCAATTCGCTGGAGCTGCAACAGTGCCGTTGGCACACTCCAGGTAAGTCCACCGTTCGCCAGAGCGTTGGCGGTACCCTCCAGCAACCAGAGTGGAGCCAGCGAACCCTGGGCGCCTGCATGCAAGCGCACCGGCAGGCGAGGTTCATCAAGATCCAGATACAACACAGCGACAGGTTCACCCGGAAGATACTGTGACAGTACAAGCCGCGAACCGCCTGAGTGAAGACTCCCGTACTCAGAACCGAGAAATAGAAAACGCAAACTGAGGTCAGGGGTAGACTCATTGTAACGTTGGATCAACGAGAGCGCTGCGGTAACCCCAAGATTCCCGCCTCCAGCGCGTGCGCCACCGTCGCGGGATCGGTCACGAAGGTCATCAGCGACTTGTAGGCCATGGGGGTCTCCGGAACTGTCCTTGCGTGCGCGCGAGGCTGCGCGACACAATGACGTCTATCAGCGTGCGCGCTGGGCGGTTTTGACCCAGATCAATGTGCCTCGAATGCCCGTATACGACTGAAGACCGAACTCGGACCGGCACCCATGCCGGCCGTCTGCCGCGGGCCGCCCAGGGTGGCCCGTCAACGAAGCGATGAAGGGACTCGGTATGGGGGACTATCTGAAGCTGACCGGGCTGGGGGTGCTGCTGCTCTACGGGGCGCTGGGCATGAACCTGGCCCGGGACGAGGCCTTTCTGGCCCATGCGGTGATCATCTTCGTGGTGGCCGCCGGGATGTTCGTCTGGGTTCTGCGCCGCATCGGCGAGCCGAAACCCGTCCCCGACGAGACCGTCTACATGGACGGGGTGATCCGCGCGGGCGTGATCGCCACCGCCTTCTGGGGGATCGTGGGCTTCGCGGCGGGCACCTTCATCGCGTTCCAGCTGGCGTTTCCGCAGCTCAACTTCGACTGGGCGCAGGGCTACCTGAACTTCGGGCGACTGCGGCCGCTGCACACCTCGGCGGTGATCTTCGCCTTCGGGGGCAACGCGCTGATCGCCACGGCCTTCTACGTGGTGCAGCGGACCTCGGCGGCGCGGCTGTGGGGCGGCAACCTCGCGTGGTTCGTGTTCTGGGGCTATCAGATATTCATCGTGCTGGCGGCTGTGGGCTACATCCTCGGCTCCACCCAGGGGCAGGAATATGCCGAGCCGGAGTGGCTGGCGGACCT
>PXEI01000417.1 GCA_003564775.1 Spirochaetaceae bacterium | reverse complement strand
TCGTTGATATTCTCAACGGCCTGCACGGAGTTAGATGCGCAGCCCGCAATATAGAGACGCAATACCAACTCCGGGCCTCTGTCCGCGGCTGCCTTTTGTCCTTTCTGCCGCGAGCTCATTTCGAGCTCTTCTTTCCGGTTTCTTCGGAAGGACCGCCAGCCGGGTTCCCGCGTTTCCGCCTTAACTCGTTCTCCCTGTTCTTCACTGAAACCTGGCGGGCGTCGTTGTCATTCGAGTAGGAGCCCAACTCGGCTCTCTGCTTCTCCAACTCCATCTCCAGAGCCGTTATCTCGGCAGCGATCCTGGCCTCAGAATAACGTAGCTGCTCTCTTTTTTGCTCGTGCTCAGCTCGCTGGTGCGATGCCCGGGTGACCTCGTCGGCTTCTTTTTCCCACCGGAGCGTACCCATTAACACCTCGCCCCCGGCCGTATACACCTCGGTGAGCTTTGGACCCGTCTTGCTCAACAGGAGCTCTCGCACCTGATTTGAGTGACTTGTACCGCGCGACTTGACGATAGTGAGCGCACGGTTGCGTTCGCCGCCCGACACCATGTACGAGAGATGAATCCATGTATCGGCTATTGTAGAGATCTGTAGATCGGTGGATTCGGCCATCGGATCCTCGGTCTCACTCAGCGCGGTCACGAACAACGTGATCCCTTCGTCCTTGATCAGGTAGACAAACCTACTCGCTACCGATCGCGCCGTCGCAGGAGTGCTAGCTTTGGCGATCGCAGTCAGCGGATCAATCACGATGCAATCTGGCCGAAACTCGCGAATTTCGTATTTCAAACGGGTTAGGAGCTCTTCGGCACTTGTCTCTTCGGTACGCTCCGGAAACATCCGCAACAGACCGGATTCCCGGTGGGGAGCAAGCCGAATGCCGACCGAAAGCAGGTTGCGCTCTATCTGCTCGCCGCTTTCGTCATAACTTACGAACAAGGTGCGCTCGCCGCGGCCGCATGCCGCCTCTGCGAACTTTCCACCAAGGGTGGTTTTCGCAGTCCCAGGAAGACCGGTGATGAGCGTGCTGCTTCCACGGAAAACTCCGCCGCCGAGAAGCAGATCAAGATCGTCGAAACCAGCGCTCACTCGCTGATGCGAGCAACCTAGTCCGGTCTTCGCAGGGTCGATGGTAGCGACCTCGATACCTGCTGATCCGAAAGTCAGGGGGAACTCGGCGCTGGCAAAGCCCGATCCGCGATTCTTCATCATCTGGATCCACTTTACCGATACGCGACCCTCCTGACGTCGTCCAAGACGGACCACGCAGTCAGCCATAAACTGCACAAAGCCGTAACGAACTGCCTCGTGCTGATACTCCTCATATTTTCCGGTGATGATCGCGGTCAGCGCGTTTTCCGACAGCCAGTCACGGAGGCGGTAAACCTCTCGCATTTCGGCCTCCGGATCCTGGAGCAACGTTAGAAGCACATCGATGCCGTCGAATACAATCCAACTGGCCCCAATTTCTTCTTTCTTCGCGGCGAGCATTGCTATCATTCCAGTCAGATCAAACTCGCCAGACTTAACGACGGTAGGTGATAGATGTGCATCTATGAAGAAAATCTGCCGTTCCGACAGGTCGTCCAGACCCCAATCGAAGCCAGCAGCATTCTCAAGGATCTCGGAAGGCCGCTCCTCAAAGGAGACGAAAATTCCCGTTGCATGATCCGTTTTCACGGCGTTGACAAGACTCTGCAGTGCAAAGATCGTTTTGCCTGCACCCGGACCTCCAATCAACAGGCTCGTGCGGTGTAGCGGAAGTCCACCGTGGCTGAGGATATCAAACCCCACGATGCCGGTTGCCGCCTTAGCTTGTTGCGGTCGAGCGCTCAGCGCTTTTTCACTTCCATTTTCATTTTGAATTTCAGCAACCCCCTCGAGACTAGTCGCTTCTCACAAAGATCAAACAGCAAGTGAAGCTCTAAATTGCTACATCAAATATACACGTAGTCGAGTTCGCGGACTAATAGAAAACGGTTTAGCGTTCACATAGCGCTGTTCGACCTTGAAATGAGAGACTCCCAGAAGCGGGATCTCGTACTTCTCAATCCCCGGGAGCATACTCGCATCCATATCATATTGCACGAGAGTGTCGGGGACACCGTTGTGTTGTCCCCGATATACTCTGTTTTCCCAGCAATTACTTCTTGAAGACAGCGAGAAATACGCCAGCGCTAACAGACGCAGCCCCACCAATCAGATACCACATGGTCATATCGCGAAAGCGTCCAGTAAACGCCTCCGCTATCTGGTCTCCGACGGCTTGTGAAGATTGATATCCGAAATAAAGCAGAATAGCTCCGACAACGATTAATACGATGCCTACGATTTTGTTCGTACTCATGTGAATCCCCCATAGATTCTCTCTATCCATGTCTTTCTTTGTACGATGTCTTCCTATTGTATCCCTCTACAGAGGGATACAATAACAGCTCCTTGCACACCTTACCCATACCGGATAAGCAGCATGATGCCTAATGCTGCGCGTGCGTTCGACTCGCGCCCGATCTTCGAACGAGGCCTACAATAAACAGAATTATTCCGAGTACCAGCGCCGCATAGATAAAGCCACCAAGCGTATACGAGGTAACCAGCCCAAGCAGCCACAATGCTACAAGAATGATGCCAATAGTGAACAACATGTTTTTCTCCTTCCCTACCACAACAGGTTATGAATCGCTTTTCGATATCCAACTTCCCAAACATACGAAGGAAACGAGTTGTCATCTGTGCGGAAGCGCACCAACCCCCTGTTGGGGCCGACTGATTCAGGGTATGCCGCTGCGCTACTTGTGTGGGGGGGACTAAAAGCTCTTATGGGTTTGCGCTATTATTATTGGAGTATTCACAAACTCATGGTGATCTATCAGAACTGGATTCCCGTCGGGATCTTTAGTGAGAATACTCCGGCGATCCTGGAACCAGTAGCGGCGGCGGATCGCCTCCCTCGGGAACAAAGATAAGCGCCTCACCGTTTATGCAGTAGCGTTGATTCGTCGGGCCGGGTCCGTCTGTGAATACATGCCCCAGGTGAGCCCCGGATAACGAGTCCACCACCTCAATATTGCGGGAGAAGAACGAAGCTTCAAAGAAGTACGCAACCGCGTCCGGAGTAATTGGTTTGGTAAAACTGGGCCAGCCGGTACCGGAGTCATACTTGTCCTCT
>PXEI01000102.1 GCA_003564775.1 Spirochaetaceae bacterium | reverse complement strand
CGAGGTGGCAGGAGTCGCGTCCGAGTATGCACAGTCTCACTCGGTTCACGGAGTCTTCACCTGTGGCACCGACTTTTCGTACACCGTTGCGGTCACCGCCGCTCGGCTCGGCCTTCCGGGAATGCCACCCGAGGTAGCTTTGCGGGCGAGTGACAAGGAACTTATGCGCGACTGTTTTCAGCGTACTGGGATAAAAAGCCCCCGACATCGTGCCCTCCCGGATCTGTCAGAAAGCGCACGGGCGGCAGTGGTAACCGAGTTGGGGTTTCCCTTGGTGGTTAAACCGGTGGACAACATGGGAGCCCGCGGTATTCGACTGGTTCACGACAAAATGCAGCTTAGGTCCGCCGTGCATCTTGCAGCCGAGCAGTCCCGGAGCGGCAGGGTAATCCTGGAACAGTTCATAGACGGTCCGGAATACAGTATCGACGCACTGGTCTATGATGGGCGAATCGTCATCGTTGGTGTTGCCGACCGCCACATTTTTTTCCCACCGTTTTTTGTGGAGATGGGCCATACTATCCCCACTGTTCTCTCCGGATCCGCATACGCCACCCTGATCGACGGCTTTCGCACCGCGGTTCGCGCCCTTGGAATTCAGTATGGCGCGGCGAAAGGTGACGTGTTTCTCTCAAATGACGAAGCAGTCATTGGTGAGATTGCGGCCAGGCTTTCCGGAGGATACATGTCCGGGTGGACATTCCCCGCGGCGGCCCAGTTTGAGCCGGTTGAAGCCGCCATGGAACTGGCTCTCGGGCTGCGCCCCCGCGAGCTCCCAGACTCGATGAACGATGTTCAACCTCACAAGACCTCGGCTGAGCGCGCCTGGATATCTATACCGGGCAAGGTTAAGGAAATGAGCGGCCTTCCTGTGGCCGACTCGGAACAAGGTACGGAAACCAGGCTCATTGCGTGTTTTCCCCGTGTCGAGGTTGGTAGCACGGTCACTTTCCCCACGAATAACGTAGAGAAATGTGGAAACATCATTACCTGTGGACACCGTCGCGAAGCAGCTATACAACAGGCCGAGGGGTACGTCCGGAACATCCTTGTTCGACTTGAACCTGGTCATCCAGCCACTACTGATTTCCTCTTTGGTGCGTCAGGAGATGCGTTGCCCTGGGCGTTTACGCTCAGTCACCCTGCCAACCTCCAACAGCTCAAGGAAATGCCGCTTTACACTGCATCGCCCCTGGCTACTTACCTCGCAGAAAGCCACTCGGAATCTGCGCAGGAGGGCGTGAACAGGACAGTGAAACCGGTCGGGTATCTTGCGCTGCCACACCCCGAGCTCGAAACCGTGCCCGATTACAACGGTCACACCCTTCACGAACTGCTTACCCTGCTGCGCCTTAGATACAAGGTTGAGCCCGAGCCACCCACGCCGGAACTCGCGTCCTATCCACGGCTCGTATTAGGCGCTGTTTTTTGGCAGGCTCTACTCAAAGGCGGACTACAGGGAGCACTGTTTATCATCGATACTATTAACAGAGACGCACCCTCAGATGAGGAACTTGCGCGGCTCACCGGTAGGTTATGGCACGACAATTTTTCGCAATAGTTTACCTATCTCTTATGGCGCTCGTCAGTGGAGGCTCCATGTTTGGGCAGTCGCTCAACGCATCCGCAGAGGAGTATCTCACGCTGGACCAGCTGCTCAGTCGTACGGATGCGGTTCTTCAGTGGGACGCAGCTGCCGGTGAGGGGGTACTACGGACGCCACGCCTTACTCTGAGCTTCTTTGCCGATATGCCCTGGATAACATTGGACTACGCAGAGCATCAGCGAGCTGCGCCGGTCAGGTTTGACGATGGCGAGTTGTTTTTTCCGGAGAGCTATCTTGGCCTCCTTCAGAACGCCGGACGCGGTATCGATATGGAGACGATCGCGGATGGCCGTAGAGTAGCGGCTATATTCATTGATCCCGGGCACGGGGGCCGAGACCCCGGGGCCATAGGCAGACATACTGTCGATGGTTCATTGTTTGAAATTTTCGAAAAGGATGTTGTCCTCGATGTCGGACAAAGGCTCTACACCTTACTCAGACAGTCATATCCGGATAGGCAGATAGTCCTGTCGCGACTCGACGACACCTACCTCACACTCGAAGAACGGACGAACATGGCAAACGACATGGTCGTGGCTGACAACGAGGTAGTGCTGTTTGTATCACTCCATGCAAACGCTTCGCTGAACACGCGAGCCACTGGTTTTGAGGTTTGGTACCTGTCGCCGGAGGTATCGCGTGGTGAGCTCATTTCGCGTCGTCGCACTCAAGTCGACGACCCCGCCCTGATCTCTATTCTGAACACGCTTCGCGACGAAGAACTGACCATAGAGAGCATCTTGCTTGCGCGGAGCGTCTTAGATGGACTGGATGGCACCGTGGGCGATCTTGTGCCAAATAGAGGAATGAAGATGGAGTCATGGTACGTAGTGCGCAACGCCAAGATGCCGTCTATTCTGGTTGAGCTCGGTTTTGTCACGAATAGGGAAGAAGCCCTGCGTTTGACCGAACCGGACTACTTGCATAAGCTGACCATGGGCATTTATAATGGCGTACATCAGTTCATTACAGATTTTGAAGAATAACCGTCCATGAAGAAACACCAAATGCGTTTAGCACGCTCACAGCAACAGCTTTGGCGCATATGCCTTGCACTCCTCGTCGGTACCCTGCTGGTGTCTGCGGTGTTCTTCCTTGTATTCCGAAGCCCACTTCACTACCAAGTTCTTTTCTTTCCGGATCTACGTTCGGGTGAGCTTTCCGGGGAGCGCCGAATGCTCCCACGCCTGTCAAATGGAACAGATGCGGCACGTCAGCTCGTGGAAGAAATAATTCTAGGTCCTGTGGATATTCAGCACTCACGAGTGGTTCCCCGAAGTACAACTATACGCACCATAATGCTCCATGATAAGGTGCTCTATCTGGACCTGAGTACCGATATACTCCACGAAATTGAGGATGAAAGCGCCTTTTTGGAAATCAAGAACGCATTTGAACACACAATTCGCTTTAATTACCGTACAATACGGGAGATAGTGTTCACGGTAGATGGTCAGGAACCGGGCGCAACACGTTACATCGGCTTGCGCGCAGTGGGCCACATAAGACAGGCTTCACAATAGGGGCATTCGTCTGAAATGGGGTGAAACTCGTTGACAAATGAAATG
>PXEI01000334.1 GCA_003564775.1 Spirochaetaceae bacterium | reverse complement strand
GTGAGAGTCCAGGAAGTTCGGAACCTGCCGTTGACTCGGTTGAATCCCCCGATGCTACGCGATGGACATGGGTTCTTGATCCTATAGATGGAACAAAGTCCTTTATTCACGGTATTCCACTCTATACGGTACTGGTGGCATTGCTCAGAAACAACGAGCCTGTGCTAGGGGTCATACATAATCCGGCGATGGAGGAGACGATCAGCGCTGTGCGTGGATTCGGTTGCTTTTTCAACGGCGCGCAATGCAGCGTCAGTTCCTGTGAAAGTCTATCTGATGCCAGAATGATCGTAACCGATCCGGCGGATTTTCTCCGTCGGGAACCGGGCCTCGCACAGGGGCTGTATGAGCGCGTTCGTTTTGTGCGTACCTGGGCAGATGCCTACGGCTACCTCATGGTGGCAACCGGCCGCGCTGATCTGATGATTGATCCCGTTCTCTCGGTCTGGGATGTCGCCGCGCTTGCTCCCATTATTGAGGAGGCCGGCGGTGTGTTCAGCGACATTGCCGGACGACGTACCGGCCTCGGGAGCAGTGCTATTGCTGCGTCTCCGGACATACATCGAGAGGTTCTTGCGCTTCCGCGCTCATAGCCTGCCCTCTATGCCCCGCTCTTTTGACTTAGTTCGAGTAAACCAAAGGGATTCCCTCCGGTAAGCGATCTGTGGGCTCCAGACTGTTGGCGGCCAGATACCCGGTGCGACCGTCCGGTAACAGCACTCGGTATGAGGATGCCGAAATACCCAGCACGATAACCGGCGTGTCCGATTCAAGCAGCGTTTGGGTTTCGTCGGTGACGGCCTTGACAATGGGAGTGTTTGGCAGCACTACCCGGGCGGGCCCGCCGAGTTTCTCGGTATTTCCGGATACAGCGGGCGCTGCAGTTTCAAACTCGTACAGGAAGTTCCATGGATCTACTGCGCGCCAACCAGGTTCGTAGACACCAAAATGCAGATGAGGAGGAGTGCGAATAGCGTTTCCAGTGTTCCCGACCGTGCCGATCACATCTCCCGGCGAGACGCGTGCGCCTCGTTGAGTGAGTTGTTCATCAAGGTGCGCGTAATACAGAACAAGATTCCGTTCCTCGTCCGTAATGCTCACAACCAGACCACCAAGATCACGCGTACCGACATTTCGCACAGTTCCGTAGACCGAGGAGAGAACCGGCGTACCTCGCGGTGCGAAGATATCGACTCCTTCATGAACTCGGCGCCCACCGTCACGGGGATCGCCAAAGAAACTCCAGATATGTTCAATGCCATGACCTTCTACCGGGAAGCTCATAACCGGAACCGTTCGAATAGTGACGGTGTAGCGACCACCGCGTAGCAGCTCGGGTTGCAGGCGCAGGATGTACTCCGCATCCCGACGTGGTTCAAACTCGAGCCGGTTTAAGCTCTCGGAATAACTGGCAACCTGCGGCAATGAGTCGGGCTCGCCGTTCTCTACGCGAAAAACATCCGCAAACTTTCTGCCTTGCTCGCCCTCTTCTATTTCCAGGAGTATCTCAATGCGCTGTCCGCGCAACGCCTCAAAGCGAAAGCCGACCGCCTCAGGACGTGCAGGATCAAAGTGCGCCACCTCACTGAAGGGAAGTGTTATGGTATGTGGCGTTTCGAGAGCTTGGACGGCCTGGTTTATCCAGGCCTGCCCCATAGCGGTTTGATCCAGTTCCATGGCAACCAAAGTGCGACGGTATTCATCATGAGAGGCGGAAGGTTCGTACTCCTCTTCAACGATCTCGCGGGTACGACATCCGGTGATGAGGGTCGACGCCAGAACCAGAAGAATAATGGCCCGGACAAAGTTCTGTTTGGCCGAAAGTCCAATAATCGGTTTATCTCCTAGAGTTTTCATAAGACCTCTTTGCGTAGCTATCTCTTACATAACATACTGCACCGGTCGGCTTTAAGGGAAGTGTCTTAGCTTACCCCAAGAATCCAGCCTTCGAGGAGACCAAGCATGTGATGTTGCGGTGCTAATTCGGGCTCAAACACGGCGCCAAGCTCTCCGGACCGGTCAAGGTTGGATAGCTGCGCTGCAAGCACATAGGCGTCGTGTTGATCCGGTGTGCGGCCTTCGGTCGGATACTGCTTTGCCCAAAGGGAGGGGTAGGCCTCAGCAAGCACAGACCTGCCTTCGGGCACCACCCAGCCGTCGAAGGGCCAGAAATGCACCTGGGTTCTTAGCCGGCGGCGTAGATATCGCAGCCAAGGTATACCTGCGTGGGTGGATTTCGCAGCCGATCCGGGAACATCAAAGTGAAATACAGATTTCGCGCCGCAGCGTTGTTCGCTAACGCGTCTCCATGTAGAGCTACCGCAGCGCTCGGCACCCTTTCCCGCAACACCATCACGGATGAACTCCACGTAGGTGTATTTGGAATCCGTTGGCCAGTGCTCCTGAAAGTCATCAAGAAAATAATCCCAGTTCGGCGGAAGTTGATATTTCTCAAAATACCGAAGGGGAAATGAGAATCCATGGTCGATTCCGACTAAGCTGGGTATTGGTTCTGCTAAGCGCTGGAGCAACCACTCGGCGAGCTCCTGTCTACTCCAGTATTTGCGCGGACTCGGCGGCGGGAGCTGCTCTTCCGGCGGTTCCGTGCCGTTGGACAGATACACTCGCAAGCCTTTCAGGCTTGCTTCCGGTGTCTTTGCACCTGAGTAGTCTATGCCGATGTATCGCTGAAAGGCCGGGGTCTTCATTGCCGCTTCGGCTAAAGATAGCGTTCGCACCGGCATACGGCAATCTTTGCCGGGTTCGACTCCCGCTGAAAACGACGCAGGGCTGCGATGCTTTCGCATGCAGCCCTGGTTTTTGTTGGAGGTGGCGGGAGTCGAACCCGCGTCCTAAGGAGCCCCATATACGCTTCTACAGGTTTAGTCCCCTACTTAATCTTCGGCCGTGCCAGGGTGTACGGGACGAACCCGGCAAGCCTACTCCCGCTAAAGTTCGCCGAGTCTTCGCGGGTGAGAAACTCGACTAGTCCCGGTCTGTGTCAAGCAACACCGACGCTCGGAACAGCGCCTCGGGTGCCCGTGACCAAGCTTACGCTGCGGCCAGTGTGTAGTCTGCGTCTGCAGTTACAATTGGGTGCCGGTTTAGGAGAACGGCGCTCCACCTGCCACGGATATGGTCGACAACCCCAGTCGAAACCGGAACACCCCCGCGTGTTCAC
>PXEI01000202.1 GCA_003564775.1 Spirochaetaceae bacterium | reverse complement strand
TGAAATTTCCAGAAGTGACGACGAGGGACTCACCGCGAGTTGACTTCGTGCCGTAGCACTTGGCATGCAGGAGGCGTTTACGGTTGACGATGTGGACATCGGCCCCGCACTCCAGCATTTCTTTGACAACTTGTTTGCTAGTCAGCCTGGAACTCGTGCTGCCAGCAAAGACGGCGATGATATCACCGCCGCGTGCACGGTGTTCTTTGAAGGTCTCGAAGAACCGGACACCGCCGTTGTAGTTTCCGAAACCGGAGACAATGAACATCGTGCCGTCACCGGGGGAGTGCTCCCGGACCCAAACGCGCTCAAGGATATTGACCAGCCCCTTACTCTGTCCTGTCGCGTAGACGTTCGGGTGGAGGGTCAGCTCGTTCATGCAGCCCTCACAATCAACATAGCCTCTGCGGTCACGGCGTTGTCCATGTGGTATCCATAGCGCTGGTAAGTTTGCAGGGGGACAGTTTCAATGTGGTCCCAACCGCACGCGTCGGCAATCTCGGCAAGGTGTTGGGGCGTGTTGATGTCGAACCGCTTGCCACCCAGAACGGTATGGTTACCGCCGACGATCAGCGCGAAAGGTGCGCCATCCCGCATCAGTGGCCGTAAGGCCGAAAACACTTGAGCCATGCCGACGAAGTACCTGTAGAGCAACAGTGGGACCGCCTGACGCCTGAAACCATCACTCTCTCCAAGAGCGTTCTGAAGCATGCGGCAGTAGTTTGCCTGAGCTTCTGGAAGTCCTGCGGCATTGCGCAACAGCTGATCGAGTAAGACTCGTTTCGATTGCCCTCCGCGCACCTCTCGACTTCCGACAAGTTGAGCTTCAAGGGGAAGGATCTCGGATGGAGGGATGAGGCCAAGCCAGACGAGGCTTAGCCGCTGTGTATCGATGTAGGGCAGCGCCGTTGCGTAGGGTGGACTAGTTAGTGCGCAGTCAAATTTCTCGGTGCAGCCGAGTGCTCTTGCTGTCAACTCTCGGCTGTCAGTCAGGATGGCGCGGCTCTTTGGTTTAATCGCACCGATGACCTGTTGCGCATCTTCGAGCTTGCCGATGAACTGTGCCGCAGCCTCTTCGTAGGCTGCGATGAACGGCTTCTCTGGAAGAGGAGACTTTCTCCTCCGGATACGTAGATCGTTGGGGTCTTGTAGGGAGTAGTCGCGCAGTAAATTGCTGGCGATGGCCAGCAGCGGTGCCGACATAGGCTTGCCGACCTCCTCGATGGAGATTCTCAACCGTTCGATCGCATCAAAGACCTCGGGCGTGAACCAAGACAACAAGTATTCCTCGCGTGCCAGATTTCGACCCTTCTTCGGAAACTTGATGCTGCGTTCTCGCTTGATGGACCTAGCCAAGTCCGCGCGTAGAACGGCTGCGGGAAAACTGATCGCAGCCAGCTTGGCGTTTGCGATGAAGATGGCCAGCGGGTTGATGTCAGTTCCGAATGCGTCCATGCCGAGATGGACGCATTCGAGCAGGGACGTTCCTGATCCACAGAATGGGTCTAGCACCCGTGAACCGACTGGGATATCCAGAATGTTCAAGATCGCTCGGACGATCTGCGGGTTGAACTTGCCTTTATATTCGTGGAGGCCATGCGCCGAATACCTCGTGGACTGGCGGTTGGGGCCGTTTCCGTTTACTCGCTCCAAGCGGGATTGTAACGTCGGCTCGTAACGATCACCGTCCGAAGCGCCTGCAAAGTAAACAAGCCGGCTCGCGATTTCCGGGTCAAAGCCCCCACGGAGTTTCAGGCCGTTGGCTGCCTCCGTGAGAGCAGCTTTAGGTAGGAGCGCCCTGACCTCGCGCTTTGCAAGCTCTAGCTCATAGGGGAAATACTTGTATGGGTGTTGAATCAGTTCGACCATGTTCTAGCTCTTTTGCAAGACAAGCACTGTCTCAGTCTTGATGTTGGCGTGGGAGAGGTTGAACGACTTACGCGTCGACGAGATCGTGCGTTCTATGCGAGCACTTGTGCTGAAACCGACCTCCTTGGCAACGGCCTGGATAATGTCCGCGTTATCGATGATTTTTCCGTGGATTTTCGAGCGCCCGATCACGAAGCAGGCGTAGCCACGGTTCACCAGAACCCTGTCGATGAGCTTGAACGTGTCGCGCATCTGCCCCCAGAAATGCTCTTCTGTGTGATGGTTGCGCTTGAAGAAGTGCGCCCGAGCGCCGATTTCTTGCTCTTTGACAGCAAGTGGGTCGAAACCGAGCCACCACATTCGGTACTTGTGGTACAGCCAATATTCATAAGCGTTCGGGTATGGAGGAGACGTCACCACTAACCCCACCTTGCCTTCAAGCCCCTTTGGGTTCAGCGTCAGCGTGTTGGCTTCGATAACCTTTGCGGGTGCAAGTGACCAGTCTCGGGCCACTAAAGCCTTGTTTAGCTTATCGACCGCACCAACAAAGTGCGCGAAAACATTCTCGCGGGTGATTTTCTTTTCAATCGCTGCATAACGCGTGTCGCTTTCTTGGTTCGAAACCCGGACTAGAATTGAGGATATCGCCAAACGTAAGGCATCATATGTAGCGATGTCCTCCACACCATTTAACTCTTCGAGTAGCGCTGCAATGGCGGTCTGTATGTCTGCCTTGAACCAGTGATCGACGTTTGGGATTTTTATTGTCTGCTTAACGACACTCTTCGACGCAGCAGCAACTATGCGACTGGCCGATTCGGTCAGATTCACGGGCGCAACTCCGGTCTTCACCCGAGAAATAAGACAGGCGATTGGGTTGAGATCCACCCCCACGGAGGGAAGACCAAGCCGCTGAGCTTCTACTAGCGTTGTCCCGCTACCGGCAAAGGGGTCAAAAACCAAAGTTCCTTTCGGATGCGATAGCGTTCGCATCAAAGCGCCCGGCAGCTCCCCGATAAACTTTGCAGGGTAGGGATGGATTGCTTCAATCTCGTGCGCGCGCTCACGGTTCGCAAAGCTCCAGTCGATGCTGTAAAGGTTTTCACAGATATCGCTCTCAACTACGCGCCGAGTTACTGCGTCTATTGTCATCTGCATTTCACTATCACATCTTAGCATTTTGTTGTTGCCCAACGTTTAGCGTAACCGGCCGGCTTTGGAGCGCCAGCGGAAAAGCCGGTCCGCGTTGACGCTTTTGTTAGACGGGAGCGGTGGTGTCACTTCGCTTCCAGCAGTTTTACAGATATGTCTTT
>PXEI01000478.1 GCA_003564775.1 Spirochaetaceae bacterium | reverse complement strand
GCGGGCCTCGGCTTTCTACGTTTTTCATAAGCTGTTGATATCCGAAGCCGCATCGGACGCCTTGCGGCAAAATTAGAGAATACTAAACGCAACCGCGATAAAAAAACCAAGGAGCATTCCAACCGAAACCTCGGCAACGGTATGCCCATTAACCTCGCGCACCGGACTAAACTCAATTCCGTAACGCCTGTTGAGCTCGGTTCCCAGCTTGTTGAGACTCTGCGCCTGCACTCCCGCCGCACGCCGAACTCCAAGCGCATCCCGGATAACCAGCAAACTGAAAACCAGAGATATACTAAAAAGTGGATCTCCAACTCCGTACTCAAAACCCACCGCTGTTGCCATGGCCGTCACGGTTGATGAATGACTTGACGGCATTCCACCGGTCTTCCAGAACAAGGTAACCATGAGATCGCGAGAGTTCCGCGAACGTTGTTTAGCGGCCTCGATCAGAGCCTTAAGGATCTGTGCAACGAACCAACTAAAGAACGCCGATAAAAACAACGGGCTTCTGAAGAGTTCGTACAAGTAGTCAACAGCTGGCGGTCGCATGGAGTTGTAGTTTGTCTTTGCCCTCGTGCTTTGTCAAGTAGAGTTGTCGGCATCGAACAACCTGGACATCTTGACCTCGGCGAGCTGCGGCCGTAGAGTTGCGGAATGCCACAATCGTATGAACTTGGAGCCGACGATGACGGCCGGCGCCTTGACCGCATCCTCCGCAAACTTCTGAGCGATCATTCCCTAGGAGAAATTCAAGCACTGTTTCGCAAGAAACGTGTAAAACTGAACGGCAAGCGGGTTGCAGCGAAGGATCGCGGGTACGCTGGCGATCAACTGCTGATCTTCAACATCGAGTTGTCTCACGATCCGGGCAAAACTGCTCCTTCACTGCCCCAGAAAAGGGTTAATGAACCGGCTGGTGGCTCCCTGCAAACCGCTCACGAGGCGCAGATCGCTGGCCTTGTCGTGTTTGAAAGCCCAGATCTGCTCATTCTCAACAAGCCTCGCGGGGTTACCGCCCATGGCGAGCACTCGTTGTTACCCCAGATTCTGGACTACCTGCACCGCAAGCGCACTGCATCCTTAAGCTTCACACCCGGGCCGGTACATCGCCTTGATAGGAATACAACAGGGCTCATAGTCTATGCGAAAACGCTGCACGGCGCCCGCAGTTTTTCGCAGCTGTTGCATTCGCACACGTTGCGCAAGCGATATCTGGCACTCCTGAACGGTAGCCTGAAGCAAGATCTGACATGGAGTGATGTTCTGCACCGCGACGATCATCCCCAGACTACCCGGGCGGGCGCTCCTCATGCCCAGGCCCAATGGTCGGCGCGGGGCGCCGGAAGCGGATTAGCAGCGGAAACCACCGTCTTGCCCCTATACGACAACGGGCACCTCACCCTTGCAGTGCTGGAGCCAAAAACCGGAAGGACGCACCAGATCCGCGCACAGGCAGCACTGCATGGGCACCCGCTGGTAGGTGACAGCAAGTACGGGGCTCCGGCTACTCCTCACGCGTACATTCTGCATGCCTTCGAGCTATCCTGGGAAGATCCAACTCCGCAGCGCGTACTCGCCCCACTGCCGCCGGAAGCAGAATCTCGGCTCACGAGACTTTTTGGCGCTCAACATCTGTGTGAACTGCTTGGTGAGCTGGGACTGTAGACATTCAGGTGGGTCGTACTCGGGTGCAGCAACCGTGTTGAGTGCAGCAACGGTCTCGATACTGGAGTCTAACTCCCACAAAACGATTGTACCGCTGGCCGTCGACCGTTACAATGCAGATAGCATGAAGAAAATGATCTATAGAGTTTTGTGGCCCTTCCGCCGCATTCGCGTGTATGCACTCGTAGGACGCAGCGGTACCGGAAAGAGTTTCCGCGCCCGACTCGTCATGGAAAAGCACAGTATTGAACTCATGATCGATGACGGACTCTTGATCCGCGAGCAGAAGATTGTTGCTGGCAAGTCCGCGAAACGGGAAAAGGTGTATTTCAGTGCCGTCAAGACCGCGCTGTTTAACGACAAAGAACACCGTCGTCAGGTGATTGATGCTTTGGAGCGCGAGCAGTTCAAACGCATCTTGATCATTGGCACATCGGAACGCATGGTCGCCAAGATTGCCGAGTCCCTGAAGCTCCCCGCGCCCCACAAGGTTATCAATATTGAGGACATTGCAACGGCCGAGGAAATCAACACCGCAATCAACTACCGCAAGTTTCAGGGAAAACACGTTATTCCGGTGCCCTCTATAGAGGTCAAAAGCAACTATCCGCGAATCATGGCCGACTCCATCAAGGTATTTCTGAAGCAGGGAGTGGGCCTTTTTCGCCGCCAGGAAGTGTACGAAAAGACAGTGGTGCGGCCGGAGTTCAGCCGCAAAGGCAGCATTAGCATTGCACAAAATGCCTTGAGCCAGATGATTCTCCACTGCGTAGATGAGTACGCTCCGGGACTGCGAATTCGTAAGGTGGTGGTGAAGAACGAAAGCCGTGGTTATAGAATTGACTTGTTTATAGAGGTTCCGTTTGGCCTTCAACTGTCGGGACAGGTGCACGACCTGCAGAACTACATCATCGACAGTATTGAGAAGTACACCGGCATCATCATAGATGAGTTGAACATCACGGTCGACAACGTATCCGACAAGAAATAGCCACCCTCGGTTACGCAGCCCATGGAACGTGTTGACCAACGGAGCTACAAGGCTTGCGCCATAGACCGGAGCTGCCGATAATGACTGTGCAGGGGGATTTGTTCATGAAACGCGTATTTTTTGGCCTATTGGCACTGGCTCTTTTCACTCCGGCCCTACAGGCCCAGGAGTTCGCCGAGACTCGCAGTAGCAACTATAGAGTCCGCTCTCAACTCGGCATTGAACATGCCGAGGCTACCGCAGCGCGCCTTGAAGCGTACATGCGGCACTTTAACAGCTACTTCCATCTAGATGTTGAGGAGCTCGCAAATCCCATGGAGGTGCGGATCTACGCTGAACGTGAAGGCTACCTGGAGTTTCTGGAACCAATTACCCAGGATGTCCGGGGCGAGTTCGTTTACCTCCATTACAACAATCCGATACGGAGTGTCCTCGTTGGGCACTACAGCGATACCGAGAGCTACGAGCGAACCCTGGCTCACCAGGCTTTTGTTCAGTACCTGCGGAGCTTTATCCCAAACCCGCCGCCCTGGT
>PXEI01000342.1 GCA_003564775.1 Spirochaetaceae bacterium | reverse complement strand
GCGGTTCTCGTGGTGGAGGTGATCGGATTTGAACCGACGGCCCCTTCGTTGCGAACGAAGTGGTTTACGTCTGATTGGCACCTCGAGAATGGCCCGGATAGTCGCGAATTCGGGCGAATAGCGCAGATCCAGCGTTTGGTACTTTCAAGTGCACCACAGCTGCACCACAGCAGAATCCGGCTCTCTACGGCATGTTCCCTCATCTTCCCGCACCCGATTGTGGTGCCAGTGTGGAGCACAGGCCAGGCTCGCCAGCTGGATTCGACACCCGTCTGCGCGACTCACGGGACCGGCGCCAGCGAGTCCGTGTGGCATCACGCCAAGCATGGCTCACTGCCCGTGCCACGGGTCGATGACGTCGAGCCCGTTGAATCGGACGAAGTCCTTCACGTGGCCAGCGACCAGTGTCATCCCATGGGCCATCTCGGTCGCCCCGATGAACGCATCGCGGAAGGGAGCCGGATCAGGAACGTGCAACGCCTCCGCAGGTCCCGCCACCGACGCATCGACGGCAAGAACATGTTGAACGAGGTACGGGTCGACTCCGGACTTCTTGCAGTCGCCCACCTCGCTGAGGTGGACATCTCAGGGAGCCGCGAATGCGCACTGCTCGGCGCCCAGCGACCCGTCTCGTGCCGACGGCGAGTGCCGGGGACACCTCGTCAATGGCACCGATCCGGAGCGACTGAACCGTGTCTTGGGCACGTATCGCGTGCGCCGGATGTCAAGCTCGGTCCACGACCTCTTCGACCCCGCCTGTAGCCGAACTGCTGCGGTGGGGCTCCCGACCCCGAAGAGATTCGAGACGTGAAGGGGGCCAGACCATAGGGTTCGGCCCACTGCCGACCGGGATCGCTCATGGATACGCGAGTACTTGAGGGCGTGCTGGAGTGGGCCGCGGAGAGACCGGTATGGCAACAGGAAGCCATCCGTCGCCTCCTCAACGATGACCTGGACAACGACTCCGTAACGGAACTGGCCGATGTGTGCGTGGCTGAGCAGCTCGACGAGGAACCCGTCATCGAGTGCCAGCCACTTCCCTCGCCAGAGGAGATCGCGACTGACGTCGACCCCGAAGCGATTGTGCGTTTGGGCGCCATCAGCGACGTCGAGAACGTCAACGCACTCGCCCCGGACCAGACCCTCCACTTCGCGACGGCCGGCCTCACGATCATTCAAGGTGACAACGGCTCCGGCAAATCTGGGTACGTGCGGATCCTCAAACAGGTCTGTCGTGCACGCTCGCCACAAGACGTGCTCCCGAACGCCTTCGACGACTTAGCGGGAACACCTGCTGCAGCCATCACTTTCACGGTGAACGAAGCTGAGCTGACGAAGCAGTGGAGAGCAGACGGAGACCTCGACGAACTTGAGGCCTTGTCAGCCGTGAGCGTCTACGACAGCCACGCCACTTCGATCTACATCGACAAGAACCATGACTTGGCCTACCGGCCCTTCGGGCTGGACCTGTACGACCGGCTCGTCGCCATCTGCGAGAAGGTCAAGGACGAGATTAGCCAGCGCATCACAGCACACGGCACAACCAAGCCGAACCTTGACGAGTTGACCGGAGAGCACGGCATCGGTCAGCTCATCGCCCGTCTCAGTGCCGTCACTGCGGAGACCGACATTGACGCGTTGGCAGTCTGGACTGACCGGGACGCCGAGACCCTGCGCGTCGCCCGAGCAGACCGTGAGCAGCTCAGGCAAACGTCGCCGGCTCAGCTCGCCGAAGCGAAGCGGGCCCAGGCGACTCGCTCGCGGCAGCTGGCCGAGCGTCTCCGGTCGGTCGTCGATCAGCTCTCGGACGAGAAGCTGACCGAGTATCGTCAGCTACGAATCGACGCTGCCAGCGTTCGCGTAGCAGCGAACCTCACCGCAAGCCAGACGTTCGATGACGCGCCGTTGTCCGGCGTTGGTAGCGAAGTGTGGCGCCATATGTGGGAGGCCGCTCGTGCCTACTCGCTGCAACATCCGTACCCCGATGAGGACTTCCCGGTCACCCACGAGGAAGCACGCTGTGTCCTCTGTCAGCAGCGGCTCGCTCCGAATGCGGCCCGTCGGCTGCGCTCGTTCGAGGAGTTCGTGGTTGGGCAGCTCGCGACCGATGCCCAACAGCTCGAAGCCGACCGCGCGGCCACCGAGCGAGCCGTTGGCTCGCTCGACCTGTCCATCTCCGAGCCGCTACTCGTGGAGATCGAGCAGGCGGGCGGGCCGGCGTCCGAACACATCCGGAGAGCGCTCGCCGGTGCGGATGCTCGTTCCCAGGCAGCCCTGGGCGAGTGGGACGAAGTCGTAGAGCTTCCTGAACTCGCGGGCACAGACCTTCATAGACAGCTAATCGAGCTTGCCGACGGCCTTGACGAGACAGCGCAGGAACTCGGCTCCGCCAACGGTGACGCGGCGCTCTCGGCCGCGAACGACCGGGTCGACGCCCTCGAGGCACAGGAGAAGCTGGCGGCACGTCGACACGATGTCCTGGAAACAGTCACCTGGCACAAGACCAAAGATGCACTGGAGGCGGCCAAAGCGGGAATCAGTTCCTACGCGATAACTCAACGCAGTCGGCAAGTGACCGAGCGGGTGGTTTCCGCGAGCCTGCTGAACGACTTCGCCGACAAGTTGCGAGCTCTCGGTGGCGGCAGCCTCCCGGTTCGGCTCAAGCCGCAAGCACGCGCGGGCCAGCTCCTCCATCAGCTCGAGCTTCTAGGGTCACCGTTAGGGGAATCGCCCGGCAAGGTCCTCAGCGAAGGTGAACGTTCGGTCGTGGCACTCGCGGCCTTCTTCGCGGAAGTTGACCTTGCGCCCACGCCCTCATCTATCGTGCTGGATGATCCGGTGTCGTCACTCGACCACGCGTATCGAGAAAGGGTCGGGCATCACATCTTCAAGGAGGCCCAGCGGCGGCAAGTGCTTGTGTTCACGCACGATCAGGTCTTTGTCTCCGAGCTGCTCGACACGTTCAGGAACAACAGCCAGAGCCAGATGGTCACTCACTGCAGCGTGAGTCGAGCGGTCGACGCAGGCCTAGTGACCGATGGACCACCCTGGCAGCTTCTGAAGGTCACTGATCGCGTGAAGCTACTCAACGCACGATGCGCCGAGGGTCGACAGTTCTGGAACGCGAACGAACGGGTCGCCTACGACGATCACACCAAGCGCACTCTCGGGCTACTGCGAGAAGCGTGGGAGCGTG
>PXEI01000463.1 GCA_003564775.1 Spirochaetaceae bacterium | reverse complement strand
GGTCGCAATGTGCTCAAGCCTCTCCATGGGCAGGCAGAAAGAAATCCGCTCCGCCGGATTCTCGTCAAGCGACAGAATGCGTGCGAACAGGCGGGATCTGCGCTTTTTCTCCTGGAGAAGCACCATTCGGCTGGGTTCAACAAAGAAGCGTCCTACTCTGAGTGCCTTCAGACTTTCGTAAAGCTTATGGCTAAGCCGGTGGTTGATGTGAACGGTAACTCGGGCGACCGTAGAGCCTTGAACACCTTCCGGTTGAGTAACACTCGACATTATCCAGTTCCTTGTTTTTCGTCTTCGTGCATGATCAGGGCCTGGTGATGGCGCAGCACAATGCCGGTTATGGTTACCGCCAGTATTGGGTATACCGAGGCCAAAGCCAGAACGCCAAAGCCATCAGACACCCCAACCACGCCGCCGACCCCAAGACCCATTGCAACTACAAGCGGCACCGTCACCGGCCCGGTGGTTACGCCGGCAGAGTCCCATGCAATTGCCGCAAACTCTTCCGCAGAGAAAGCGGTGAGCGGCAACAGGAGCAGGTAGGGAGGTATGAGGAGAAAAGGCAGTGGAATGTCCCAGAGAATCCGCGCCATGCCCATGCTGAGCCCTACTCCGACTCCAATTGAAACGGTGCGGATGAGGGTATCGCTGCGGAAAGTCCCGACCGTGAGTTGCTCCACGGTGCGTCCCAGGGCGCGGAGAGCTGGCTCGGCAAGTGTGGCGCCGTATCCCATACCAAATGCAAACACCAGGATCAATATTCGTCCCAGTGCAGTCCAACGTCCTCCAAAAACGGCACTGCGTTCGGGAATATGTATATAGTCGGAACCAAAGGCCTGTAGTCGTTGTGCGTAAAAGGGCACAGGCCGGAAGCCATCTGGCTCAGCCAGGTAGAAGAACTCCACCAACCGACCGTCGGGAGTGAGCGCCTGTTGAACAGCCTCACTGTCAAAGTTCCGAATGCGGAGTTGCTGTTCCGGCAGCTCCATGGACGAGAACGCTACCGGAAGCCGGCGGCCCACGTCGTCACCAAGGCGCGCAAGACCAAGTTCTATTCCACCCCCAAGAAGTGTCAGTCCAAGGATGGCAAGACCTACTCCAAGTAGAATCTCGTCAACCCTTCGCACCCGTTCGCGAACAAATACAAGCAGCACCAGCAGAAAGCCACCCGTCAGTGAAAGCACCGCCCGCGCGGAACTCCACAGATACGCAGAGAGCGTATCCGCAATTCCCGGTTCAGGCTCCGCTGCTCCCGAACCGAGGCTGCTCAGATAGGACTCAAACTGCTCCTCTGAGGCAAAGAGTTGTTGAGCCTCCTCAGAACTCTCGGATGCAAGAAAGGCCTCGCGGGACTCAAAACGGGGTACCGTTGGTGCCAGAACCATACTCAGTAGAAATACGGCCACTATAGGTGCTGCCGATGCCAGCATGACCCCCCCAAAGCCGGAGGTCGGGCTTTCGGTGCTGCCGTAGGAGCGCGCGACACCAATTCCCAGGGCCAGAACCAACGGTACCGTCACCGGCCCGGTGGTAACTCCGCCCGAGTCCCAGGCAATGCCAATGATTTCTCGCAGTGAAGAATCCAGCGCCGCGATAATGGTCAGGGCAACAAGTATGAGAGTAAAGGCGAACACAAAAGGCTTGATCGACAACCCGTATGCAAAGCGGAGCATGCCTATGCCAACTGCAACACCAACGCCAGCTGCAATAGTTGCAACCAGGTAGTCGGTGTAACGGTGAAGTAACGCAAAGAGTAGTGGTGCATCCCATGGGGCAACCCCAGATCCAGCTGCCCGGAGCGCGCCAATTGCTGGTTCAGCAAATGTTGCTGCCAAACCAAGTGCCGCACCGAATGCCAGGATTACCGGGAGTAGGGTTTTCTCAGGGAGCCGGAGACCTATGAACTCCCCTAAGGGCATGAGCCCGAGCACGAGCCCCTCTAAAAAGAGCGCCAGCCCAAACACAGAGAGAGCAAGACCGAACGCGAGCACCACCGCGTCGGTGAGCGGGATTCGGAGTATAAACAGCTGAAACACCAGCAGATATCCAACAATGAAGGCAATGGAGCGCAGTTGATCCAGAAGCTTGCGCCCAACATACGCGCCAACAAGGGACACTGCCGCACGGAACGGTATCCGGACGTGCGAGTTGGTGTCAGCCACCATTATCTATCCGTTTTTCTGGCCGGGAACCTGTGGGTCTTCGAGCTGGGACTTAACAATTTTCACCGGGTTCATTGAGTCGATGTCGGCCTTAATGCCGGACAGAGGATTAAGAGCGTCTAGCTCGTCGTGGATATCCTTCTTAACCTTGTTCGCCTTACCGAGACCCTGGGCGGCTGACCGCGCGAGTCCTGGCAGTTTGGCAGGCCCAACTATCAAGAGAAGTACGGCAAATATGATAATGAGCTCAGCGGCACCAATACGACTAATCATTCCAAGCATGGATATATACTACTCGATTTCCGGAGACAGCGCAAATGCGAAAGATTGCACAAGTCACAGAATTACCTGTCGCGACATCGTCCTCAGTTCCCCTTGCTCAGACCGTGGGCTTGAGATACCGTAGGGGTGAAATGAGTACAGAACTGGCTGTGTCAGGTCCCGGGAACTGGTATCGACTCGATAACGCGGCGAAGGCATTTGCCCCGGCTCTCTCTCGCCGATACACCACGCTTTTTCGGTTGGCCGTGGTACTCAAGAGTCCAGTGCGCGTGCAGGAGTTGCAGCGCGCGCTGGACCGTTGCATGAAACGCTTCCCGTACTACCAGGTGCATCTACGGCCCGGTTTTTTTTGGTACTATTTTGAGGAGAATCCGACCAAGCTTCGAGGCAGTCCCGACCCTCAGAATCCATGCATGCGCCACTCCCTGCGGCGGCGTGGGAGCTTTCTCCTGCGGGTGCGTTGCTACCACCGGCGCATCGCGGTGGAGTTCTCGCATGCGTTGACCGACGGCTTTGGGGCGCTTCAGTTTCTTAACACACTGCTCTGCGCGTATCATGAAGAGGTGCACGGCGATATTCCGGACTGGGGTGCCATTATTCATCCGGAGTCCCTGCAGGATCCTCAAGAGACCGAGGATAGCTTTCTGCGTGAGTACGTACCTCAGGCTCCTGCGCCGGTCTCGGTTAGTGGGGCCTGGCACCTTCCGCAGCCACTGCTACCGGCAGGGTTCTACAGAGTCTGCAGTGGTGTG
>PXEI01000120.1 GCA_003564775.1 Spirochaetaceae bacterium | reverse complement strand
TCGCGCGGATGTCTATCCGCAGTTCGGTTAGCAGTCTATTCTCAGGTGGATCAACAAACACCCCGGAGGACAACCTGCGAGGCTGAGTTCCACGACCTTCTACCTCACTGGGCTGGGTTTCCGCTTCGGTTTCAGCTGCGGTTGTGGTTTCGGTTGTTGACTCCTCAGGTGCGCCACCGTCCCTATCTCCACCCGGAACTGGCTGCGGGGCTTCACATGAGCTAATCAAAACGAGAAGCGCCACAAGCATACACAGAGTTACCGACGCCGACATAGAAAGCAATGAGTTGGGTTTTGTCACAGCTATAGACCTATAGTGCCATTACGGCCTTGGCCATAAGCTCGGCGAGCTCGTAGGTTCGCATAGGAGTAAAGCGGGGATCCCGCCGCAGAAAACTGTCAAAACGGCCACCAAATGCGTCGGGCTTAATGGGGAGCTCCAGAACTTCTTGCTCCATGCGTCGCGCAGACGGTTCAAAACGCTTGTTCACCGCAAAGAGAACCGAACAGTAGTTTCGGATGAACCCGGCACTCGAGACCAGGTAGAAGAGATTTTCTTCTCGTACCGCAGCAGCATGAAGGTCACTCAGAAAGTGCTCCATGCGGGACTGCGCGGCACTTCGAACTCTAGACCAAAACTCGCTACTGAGTTCGGCGAGCTCACTGCGCACCTGCTCCAACCAGTCGGATCTGCTAAACAGAACTTTACAGTGCTGAAGCCGGTAGAACACGTAGGTGCCGGTATCGCGTTGCGCACCCTGGGGAGCAAAGGCTGCGGAGACCAACTCGCGGTAACGGTCTATATCTTTGTACTCCAGACGTACAGGAATGCCATCAACGAGAAATCGATCCTTTGGATGAAGTTCCTGCGACTCAAAAGCACCAGCGTTCTCCAAGGATTCACGCCGTTCGTCCAGGCTCGGAAGCTGTCCGCGGTAGAACACGTCAAGGCTGACAAAAAAATAGGGGTCATAAAAGTCCTCTCCGGACTCAAGAATCGTTATGGTATCAACGCAGTCCCACTCTGACAGAGTTCTTGCAACATCATCAACGGTTCTACTTACTCTAGGGGTCATGTTCCGCCTTTCTTCGTTCCAATTTCTCAGGTATCATATCACCGAGGACACCGTGAGCACAACCGAGTTCCAGGCACTGATCAATGAAAATCTCGCGCATCCGGATGAGGCGCTGATCTTGCGGGGTATCTTTCCACCGGGAAATATTGAGTCAGAACTGAACGAATATCAGTCTCAGCTCTTTTCCCGCACTGGTGATCCAGCAATCCGTTACCTTACTCCGTTTGTGCCAGTTTCAAAGTCCGAGCCGGAGGCAGCGCCGGCAAGACTGGAGATCACCGGCGCATTAAGCTACCTATCACCGTCTCCAGAGCTGTATCGACATCCATTCGGTGTTATTTTTTTCCCGGTGACTCTCCTGGATCTGACCAACCATCATGCAGAGGCACCACTCGTGCTTGCACTATCGACCCTAAGTCCAGCACGTTTGGAACCGGAGATAGCGACTCTCACCAAGCAGCCACGAGGATCGCGTTCGGGCGAGGCTCTTGTCGCGGCATGGAGTTTCACAGCACCGAAAGCAGTTCAGGTCACGCTTACATGGTTGTGGGAGAATACCGGGAATGAACTCAACGTGGATCTGGGCCGCACCTGTCCGACGACAGTAAGCCCCGACCAACAGCCGCTAGGTTTGCTGCAACGACACCGTAGACTCTAAGCCCCGGCATCACTCTGTGCGAGCACCACCCTGTTTCGTCCGGAGTCTTTTGCACGATACAGCGCTGAGTCGGCTGCCTCTGCAATGGACAAGGCGTCGGCACAGGCAGGAAAGCCCGCAATACCACAACTAAAGGTGACGGAGAACTCATCATCGCCCGCTCTATGCCGAATAAGGGCAAAACTCTCACGTATTCCATCAAGCAGTAGTTTGGCCTGAGGGGTGCCGACATCAAACAGTATGACTGCAAACTCCTCACCACCGTAGCGGCCAATTACATCGGTCTTTCGTAACCGTTGCTGCAGTAGTCTGGCAAGACTCTTTAACACCCGGTCACCGCTATAGTGTCCGTAGACATCATTCACCTGTTTGAAACGGTCCAGATCAATCATGGCAAAGGACATTTCCCGTCCAATTCTATTGGCACGTTGCATCTCAAGACCCAGGCTCCCCTTGAGATTGGAGTGATTAAGAAGTCCGGTCAGCGAGTCACGCTCCATGAAATACCGCATGCTGCGAGTGCGTTCTGCTCGCAGAGAGACAGCCTTGATGAGGTGCTCAGGTTTGATTGGTTTAACCAGGAAGTCGTCAGCGCCACAGCCGATTGCGGCCAGTTGTTTTTCACGATCGTTCTCGACCGAGGTAAACACGATAGGAACCGCCACAAAAGAGTCCTGCTGACGGATAATCCGCGTGAGCTCAAGCCCGTCACACCCAGGCATATAGAGATCCATGAGAATGAGTTCGGGCCTGGACTCAATCATTACCGACACAACCTGAGCGGGGTCCGAGACCACAGAGGTTATCATTCCGGCCTGCTGGAGGATAAGTGCGGTGTGAGAGACCTGTTCCGGATCGTCGTCGATAATGAGAACGTGATAAGGCTCATTGGTACCGGCGCCCCGCAACCCATCTACCCTGTCAATCACCACCGAGATATCAACCGGTGGCGAAAAGAAGGCAGATCCTCCCGCACGCACCGCACGCAAGCGAGTTGCGAAATCGTCTCGGTCCGAAACAAAGACCACGACACAGCCGTAACCGGTACCGCTGGTAAGTCGGTGCAGGTGTTCTTCAAGACCGGGGATACTGTCCAACAAGGCAAGATCGCACAGAATAATCTTGTCCTTGACCTCTGGGCGCAACCCCACGGTCACTGCCGCAAAGTCCAGCTCTTCAACGGAACTAGTCTTATGAACCGGCATCCTGAAGAAACCCAGCTGGGTCTCAAGGTCGGGAATAAGCGGGGGGGTGTTGTCGAGTAGATATATGACGAAACTGTCGGTGTCCTGTCCATTTGAGTCGCTCTCTGCGTCAACTGGGAGCAAGGTTCCGGTGTCCTCACCTTCGTACTCGTTGTCCAGAGAAGTATCGTCACCCCAAGTGGCTTCTTGGTGATCCTCGCTTGGCCCCAACGCCGATGACGTTGCTGATAGACCGTTGTGTGCTGATATATTGAGTTGGTCCTGG
>PXEI01000084.1 GCA_003564775.1 Spirochaetaceae bacterium | reverse complement strand
TGCTCCGGAAAGCAGGCATCCCCATGCTCGTGCTTTCGACTGAGCAGAACCCTGTGGTCGAGGCGCGGTGCAAGAAACTCCAATTGCCGCTTATGCAGCGTGTGGACGATAAACTCCCGGCACTCAAGCAATGGCTTTCCGAGCAGGGGGCTGATCCGGCGCACGTGATTTATGTGGGCAATGACGTCAACGACCTAGAGTGTCTTGAATTTGTGGGGTGTGGGGTTGGGCCAGCTACATCGCATCCGAGCGTACTGGGCATATTAAATCTTGTTTCCTCTGCAATCGCAGATACGGGAATCGTACGTGAAATAGCCGACGCAATTGTCGGGCACATGACCGGTATCTACGAACAGTCTGAGTCATCACTGCGCTAGGGATCCAAGTCCATACATGCTCTCGCACAAAAAGACTTCCAGCGCTCAATACGGACAAGGAATGAAAGATACAACGAAAGCCCACTCGGTACGATCAACCGCCGAACTCATAAAACAAATAGAAGTTGATCTTGGATTGCTTGACGACGCCAGTTATGGAGAGTTTGCTCGTTTAACTTGGGAGTCGTATCGTTTTCATGCGCATATCTTGCTTAAGAAAGCACTGGTCGATCACGGAACTGCTCACACACCTGTTGAGCGTTACTACCAAATGCCACGTCTGCGTCGATTGCATTGGTATTTCAGTACCTTCATCAACGCGGTCTTTCGGGGTTGGTTGCGGGCTCCAAGAGGGCGCAAATGGCTCATTATACAGCACCCGCGGAGTCGTAAACGGCCTGATGGCATGTACGAGGATATCTACACACACGATTTCGTCTCGCTGATCCCGGAGCTTGATCGGGTCGTAATTGACAACCCCTATCACTGGCAGCACGAGAACCCCCGGTCCCACAAAGCCTGGTGCGGTGAGAGCTCAATACTGATTAGCTTCTTTGTTACACCTTTTGCCAAGGCAAAGTACCGTAGCGTTAAAAGTTCAGTTAAGAAGATGGCCGCAGATATTGATTCCTATTTGGCGCAGAATACGCGTACTGCGGTCGTAATGGGCTCAGCATTGTCAAGCAAAGCTTGGCGCATGACAAAATCCTTGTATACCTCGGCATTTATGCTGCGGTGGCTGCGCCCAGAGAATGTGCTTCTGGTGTGTTCTTATGGCCGCGAAAGTACGGTGGCGTCCGCGCGTAGACTGAACATTCCTACGGTTGAGGTCCAGCACGGTGTTGTAACGCCGGAACACTTGGGCTACGCGGTGCATGCGGGCACGACCAAAGCTGCTTTTCCCGACTATCTCATGGTATTTGGCGAGTATTGGAAGAAGACGGTCACGTGGCCTTTAGAAGACGGACGACTCACAACTGTGGGTTTCCCGTATTTTGAGCGAACAAAACGCGCCGTTGCTGGCACACAGAAGACGCAAAGTGCAGTCGTTATCTCTCAGGGAACTATCGGTACGGAGCTCTCTCTCTTTGCCGTGGCGTTGGCCGAGCAGCTCAAGAATACTTCAGCCGATTCTCCCGCTATAATCTACAAACTTCACCCGGGTGAATGGGCACGGTGGAGAACCGAGTATCCAGAACTTGTGAAAGCCAACGACTCTGGTTATCTACAAGTGATCGACGGCCCCACGCCAGATCTCTACCAACTGCTTGCCGCCGCGCGCTGGCAGATAGGTGTATACTCCACCGCCATCTTTGAAGGACTTGGTTTAGGGTGTATCACGTACCTGGTTGATCTACCTGGTATTGAGTATATGGAACCGCTCGTAAAGGCTGGCTACGCGCGCGTAGTGTCCAAACCGACGGAAATCAGCTGGGATGAGGACATTGAGCACATCCAACAGCCCGACCCAGAACAGTTTTTTGCCTCCAACTGGGAAGAGCGATTCCGCTCGTTTCTGGAACAATCGCTTGAGTGTCGTTCCGAGTGAACTTTTGTTATCATTACGTCGAACAAGTGCACTCCACAACGCTGAACGGAGCCCGAAATGCTGGAAACCCGCTTAACAGAATCTCAGAAGATTGAGTTTGCCGACGCGATATTGCGTGCGTTTGACGAGCTGGGCCTGGGTTTGCTCTCCAAGACCGATTTCGAGGCGTACGTGTACCACCACCTGCACCGCATACTGGATCCACACAGTGAAGTGCTCACTCGCTTTGATTGGATGTCGTTGCTCAAGGTAACCCCAACAAAGCTCCGTAGTCTGCAACAGGTTGAATCGGCGCGTTTCTTGTCACAGGAGCTCAGTACCGCTGACAAGGACAACTGGCGTATCATTGTGGGCTCGTTGCGCGACCGGCAGATGCTGTTGGATGATGCTGGCTCCAGTAGGGTGCAACTATATGTGGAGTCGGAGCACGCCAAGTTGCTCATAGAAAAGTTCTTCGCCGGCAAAGGAACCGCGCCGGACTATCGCCTGAACGCAAACATTCTCTCCGTCGATGTAGAACTCATGTTTCAGCTGGTGGACGCTGCCATGACGGCGCTCGGGTGTGATCGTGATGAGATTAATCTACAGCTCGCCAACCAGATCCGGAATCGCAATGAAACTGAGCACGCCATTGAGCATCCCATCCAATGGCTGAAAGACGCCGTCGCCAATCTCAAGGCAGGCAACACCGCAGCATCCCGCAAGGATGCATCCATAGTCCTGTCTTTGTTGTTTCGAATGGTGAAGAGCAGGGTAGGGTTGTGAGCCTATGACCGTCTACTCAAACATCATCACCATCAACGGAGCCAACGCAGTAAATACCGTGTTCCGGGCGGTTCACGGGTGGTTGAAGACGCAGTTGGGGTCTCTTGAGTACCGGGACATCTTCAACACCGATGTGATGGAGGGCATCAAGTCTTCCGGTGTGGGGGTGCGCTGCAAGGCATACCTTGCCACCAAGGGCGATTCGAGGTTGTACGCCTGGCGCCTCTGGCACCGCGATAGCACGATCCACACGCGCGAGTGGGTGGTGCAGATCGGCCTGCGTGAAACGGCGAACCAGGCAACCGCCACCGTTATCGTTACGATCGAAGACGACAACACGCTTATCAACGTGACGGTGCAACCGAGCAGGCCACGGTTTGTGCAGTACCTTATGGATGCCGTCACCGAGGACAAGGAACTCCACCTTGCAGAAAGTACGCCGTCGTCTGAGTCGGTATGGCTGACGGATGACGAACACCAGCTGCTGGCGTTCAGGGAAGAGATTCATCGGCCTTCCC
>PXEI01000032.1 GCA_003564775.1 Spirochaetaceae bacterium | reverse complement strand
CCCAAAAAGCTCGTTGTCGTTGATCTCCGAGGCGCGGTAACGTATGAGAACTTCTTCAGGCTCCCGTCCTGCAACCTCAACCAGAGCCACCTGATCTACCGCTGCGTAACGAGACCGGAGTTCGTCGTTGGTGAGGTGGGAGCGCGCGGGTGTGGGTGGGTCGGGAAACGCAGCAACAAAGACCGGGCTGCGCATCTCGCTTCCGCCCGCGCGGAGTATCTGGGGTGTGCGGCTGCCCGCAGGCAGCGCGGGTGCCACCGCCTCGGCCACGGCGCGTAACTCTTCATACGCGGACTCCAGGTCATGCTCACGCCGGTAGTTCAGGTGCAGCTGCGCGGCCCCATCTCTGCTGTGCGACAGCATCTCTGTCACTCCGCTCAGACCTGCTGCGGCGTTCTCCAGTGCCAGGGTAATGCTCCGTTCAATCTCGCCAGCCTCAACTTCCGTATGCTCTACCAACAGTGTGAGTGAGTGTCCGCCGCTCACGGTGTAGGGACTAAAGACCGCACCGGTGGCGGAAAGCGCGAGTACCGCCAGGGCTCCTACGGTAGCCAGGCTTGTCCTGATTGTAGAGCGTTTCTGTGCTGCCCCAGTCTGGCTCAGTGTCTACCTCCAGAGTTCCCTGGTGTGGGGGAGCTTGCGGTAGGCCGCTGTGCGAACCCAAGAAAGACCACCAGGCTGAGTGGTGTTCCCACGAGAAGCCCGGCAAACAGAGGTAAGGCGGTGTATGAGTGAAGGCCCGGGAACCGCACACCAGCTATGAGCGAGGGGAGGAGGGCGGCTGTGGTGCTGAGCGTGCTGAAGAGAATGCCCCGCCCGAGTTCCTGTACCGCCTGAGCAGGACTGCGTTCTCCGCCGGGTATGTGCAGGAGCGATGTCGGTAGGATTGTGGTGTTTACCGCGTTACCAAACAGCATGATAAGTCCCAGACCAACTCCCAGATTAATGCTTCCACCGGCAATCCAGACTGCGCCCAGGCCAGCTGTCACACAGGGGAGTGTCGTGGCCAGTACCAGCACGGCCCTCTGTAGAGACTCGAACACCGCGCTGAGGAGTAACAGGATAAGCAAGAGAGCAGCCACAACCGCGACTCCAATCTCCATGACGGTGTGTCGCGTTTGCTCCTGCTCCGGGACAAACAGGACTGCACCGGCCGTGCTCTCAAACTCGCGAACCACTGCCTGCGAAACCGGGAGGGCGGGGTGTCGGTTGCTGCGGTACAGCGCCTCTGGTGCTTCGGCTTGAACCAGGTCTCCAAGGAGGTTCAGCGACCGTGTGCCACCAGGTAGGAAAAGCTCAAGCGACAGGAGGCGGGCTACGGTGTCGTGGTTCTTGATAGAGCTCGTTGCACCGAAAGCCGGTTCCAGGAACAAACGTACCGGACTTTCGCGACCGTGAATGCGGATATCGGCAATGTGCTGGCCCTCGCCAATGAACTGCAGAGCCCCCAGTACCGGCACAGGTGTACTCCCGGAGTTCGTGAGCGACTCTGGCTGCAGCCTGAACTGAACAATGGGTACCACCCTGTTGAGCTCAGACCCGCCCAGATCCTGAAAACGCGCGCTTTGCTCAAGTGACGCAAGCTCATCACGAGTACGTGCCTGGACAAAGCCCGCGTGCTCACCGAGGGAAGCGAGTGCAGCCGCGGCCTGGTCTGTGCGTGGCCGCAGGTCTACCACTGCGTCGGGAAAGCTGCCGCTTATGCTGTCTCTAAGCGCTACTGGCTCAAACTCCCTCTGCGCGTGAAACAGCACGCGGGCGGTGTTGTGTGCCTCGGCCGTCCCGCTGCGAGCCTCGATATCCTTGATGCCGACTCCACCCCGGGCATACAACGGCTCCAGCTCGGGCATCAACAGCAACTGCCGATACAGGCTCTGCACCCGCGACATGGTAGACGATACCGGTGTTCCAGGTGGAAGGCGGAGCTGGAGTTCATAGCCAAGGCCTGGCGTTTGCGGAAGAGTCTCCCGTGGAACTCTGGCCAGCACGAACACGAGTGCGACAACGCTGAGGCCCAGAACCACGACACCGTGCAGTTGCCGGGGCAAAGGCATAGTGATCTCCGGTACCCTGAAGCGCCGCCCTCTGCGCTTTCTCTGAGCCTTGTGGATTCTGGTTGCCCAGGAGTTGCCCCGGAACAGCATGACGCACAGCGCCGGGACAAGGGTAACTGCCGACAACAGTGAGGCTGGCGGCAACAAGAGCATGACCAGCGCAGCCTCGCCAAACAAAAGCCCCAGAGTACCCCGTAGCGCAAGCACCGGGAGAAGTACAATCATGGTAGTAGCCGTTGCCGCGCATAGTCCGGCGCCAAGCTCGCCCACGGCCGCTGCGGCCGCCGTGGGGTTGAACTCCGGGAGAGATAGAAGCCGGTCGGTTACCATTATTGCACTGTCAAACACCATCCCGAGTCCAACGACAAAACCCGAAAGGGTAATCAGGTTAAGCGAGACGCCCAGTACCTCAAGCAACGGCAACACCGCCACCATGGTTGCCGGGAGTGCGGCCGCTGGCACCAGGGCCAGGGATGGCCGACGGAAGCTTGGAAGCAACACCACAAAGGCCGCTACAACACCAAGGCACAGCGCCACCACCACCGCGACAATAGCTCTATACAAAGCCGAACCAGCCTCATCTACCACCTTGAGCTTTAGGCGCCCAGCGAAGAGTTCCTCCAGTCCAGGTAGTTCGGAGCTCAACGCAGCAGTCGCACGAATCTCTCCAACCCCGGGTGCAGCGTAAAGCTCTATGCCCAGTGCCGCCTGCCCATTCACCAGGAAAAACTCATCAAGCGCCGTCTCACCAACCTCTATGACTCCAAGCTGACCAAGCCCAAGGGCAGCCTTGAGTGGCAGGGCCTCCAGCGCCTGCGCTGAACCTGACTCTGGAGCCATTCTCAACATATACCGCAGGCCGTTCTGCTCCAGGCTGCCGAGTGCGTAGGGTCGTACAGCCTCGCTCACTCTGTCCGCAATCTGCTCGGGGCCAAGCTCGGCGGCTCCAAGCAGCCGGTCCATGAGCCGTATCTGCAGCTCGTTCTCACGGTGCGCCCGCAGCTGCACCTCGGCAAACTGCGGCATGGCCGTAAGGAGCGGCAGAACCTGATCCTGCGTAATGTGTGAGAGCTCGGCAAAACTGAGATCGGCGTCCGGGAGGACCGCCAGCACCGCAGCAGGACGCCGCGAGAGTTCGCTCCTCAGCACCAGCGGTTT
>PXEI01000252.1 GCA_003564775.1 Spirochaetaceae bacterium | reverse complement strand
TTATCGCGACCTCAGCAGCCCTGAGCTGGGTGTTGGCCAACTGGGGCATACCGGGGCAGATTGCTGCTGCGGTGCTTTCCCTGTCAACCGAACCAGCGGTGGTGTTGCTGTTGGTGACGATCCTTATTCTGCTGGCCGGAATATTTATTGAGACGGCGTCGGCTCTCATTATTCTGACCCCGGTATTTCTCCCGCTCATGAACCAGCTGGGCGTGAGCCTTGTTCATTTTGGCCTCATTATTGTGGTGGGGCTGGCCATAGGTATGATCACTCCGCCGGTGGCAATTAACCTCTACGTCGCATCTTCCATTACCGGCTTGTCCATGGAAAGGATCACGCGAGCTATACTTCCCTATATGCTTGGGCTGGTGGTAGTGCTGTTGTTGATTGTGTATCTGCCTATCATGTTCCCGTGGCTCATTATTTGAGTGTGGGGCGATGTCGGAGACAGGATTTGTAGAAGGGTGCCGGGCCGAGACCCGGCACGAAGCTTTATGAGTTGCTGTTCTTCACCTTGCAGGTGTTGACTCCCAGCAATGTATAGAGCCCACAGAAACTTGTTGTGGCCGTGAAAAGTAGTACCGCACCAACGGCTGCCGCCGCCCACCATGCGCCACCCTGCGCCACACCAACCGCGACGAGCGCAATTCCTGCAACGACCCGGACCACTTTATCAACGCTGCCTACATTCTTTGTCATATTGTCCTCCAATTATATTCAGTAACTTATATATAATGTGTACTTGTGCGCCGGAAAAGGCAAGCGAAAAAGACAGGTCGCCCCTGGTTGTATTGCCAGCGCCGAGGTTTTTGTCGATACTACTGTCATGACAAAAACTCGTTCCTCAGCTCGTTGGGCTAACCGAAGGCGCAAACAACGAAGGCTCGTCCGACTCGGTGTGGCAACGGTAGTGTTCGTGACTGTCGTTGCGGTCATGCTGGTTGCGTTTCCGGTACGCACCTTTCTCTATCAACGTGACCGTGCACAGTTTCATGTTGAAACCCGACTCATTCACATACTTCTTGAGAGCCATCTGGATCAGCTCATTGAGATAGCGGCCCAGCTCAGCAGTCGCAGCGTGATTCGTAACGACATGGTAGAGGTGCGTGAGGGACGGATCTCGGCGTCGGAATACTTTGAGTCTGCCTCGCCCCGACTGCACGACGCGCTTCTGGCATCGCCGGAGGCCCTTGGGGTGCTGCGCTTTGATCTGGAGGGCAATGCGGTTGCCGAGGCAGGGCTGGCCGAGGCTATTCCGACCGGGGCCCATCTTGACCCGGACACGCCGCGGATTTTTCCCATGCCTGGCTCAGGTAGCTCTGTAGGCTCACTCCCTGAGACCGTGATTGTGACGCATCCCATAGTTCATCCGCAGCACGGGCCGGTAGGGCATGATGTTCTTCTGCTTTCCTTTGGTGCGGCTCGCAGTGCGCTAGATGCGGCTATGCAGGGTTCGCACCCAACTGAGGTGAGGATTCAGACACCCGACTTCCACGACACAGTGGAGGGTAATGAAACCCCTGGAATGGAGTGGCATAGCTACCAGCTTCCTTCAGGTCTGGAACTGGTGGTGGGAAGATCAGCGGGGTATGTGTACGGCACCTCCAACAGGCAGCTCTCCCTGATCATTGCAGTTATTCTGGTAGCAGGAGCCGCACTGAGTTATGTGAGTCTGTGGGTTCTTGGACTGGTTCACGAGCGCAGTGTGGCCGAGAACGCAGAACTGTCAGACCTTGTGGAGGAACAGACGGCGCAACTGCGTGAGCTTCTGCGCGAACGAGAGCTACTTATTCATGAGGTGCATCATCGAATTAAGAATGATATGTCGGTGACTCGCTCTTTGCTCACTCTCCAACGCCTCCATGCAGAGTCGAGTGAGGTGCAGGCCTCATTGGCCGACGCAGAGTCCAGACTTGGCGTCATGGCTGAAATCTACGAGCATCTGTATCGCCAAAGCGATGTTGGGCACGTTCATATTCGCCCTGTGCTTGAGCGCTTGCTCCCAACGGTGGTGTCGAGTCACCCCTCTACAGGGAGCCTGGCGGCTGGGAAGCCTGACACCATAGAGATGAACCTTGTCGAGGTGCAACTGGACCGGGATGCCGCCATTCCTTTGAGCATCATTGCAAATGAGCTGGTCATTAACTCACTGAAGTACGCCGCGCAGACGAGCCACGCGGAAATCCGGGTGGAGTTGCTCATAGAACCGTACCCTTCCGAGACGGGAACTGGCTCGGAGGAAATGCTGGTCTTGCGGGTCAGCGACAACGGACCCGGACTGCCTGCTCAGGTTGTGCAGGGTGACCTTGGATTTGGGCTTGAAATGGCCCGAAGCCTGGCTGAGCAGTCCGGGGGTGGCTTAGAGCTCCCGGCCGAGGCCGGGAGGAGTACCATTACGGTGCGGTTAAGGGTCTGAGCTAGTCGCTCACCGCCGCAGCGGCGGCCGCGATCATTCGCAGGTTGTTTGGCAGGGCTCCGTCAAAGCCCGGTGTAGACATCGTCAGAATGACTGTGTCGGTTACTGGGTTGTTCACAAATTTGGTGCTCCAGAAGCCCTGCCAGCTGTAGGCTCCCGGGCCCCCAAGATAGTGCAGTGACCCCGGTGCTGCGTTTACACCGGCCTGTATATCAACCTGATATCCCCACTTGTTGCCGGTAAGCTGCCAGTTGGTGAGATCACCAATCTGGTTGCTTGTCATAAGTTCAACCGAGGCGCGGCTGAGTACCCGTTCCCCGTCAAGTTCTCCCTTGTTCAGCAACATCTGGGCAAATCGATAGTAGTCATAGGTGGTTCCATGCAACCCGGCTGCCCCACTGAAGTAGGTCTTGTAGGGGCTGAAGGTGTAGTCCGGCCCGAGCATACCAAGACCCAGTGGATGCTTCTCTGTCTGTTTCTCGCCGGTACCTGCCCAGAACACGGCCGGGACTCGCGAGAGCTGGTCCTCCGGTGGGAAAAACCAGGTCTCATGCATGCCAAGCGGCTCAAAAATATTCTGGCGGAGATAGGTGTCAAAGCCCAGGCCGGATACAATCTCTACCAGCCTGCATAGTGTCTCTACACTGTTGTTCGAGTAGTCAAACATCTCACCTGGGTGTGCCATGAGCGGCATCTGGGCAAGAATCTTGACGTTGTCCTCCAGGGTGATGTTTGGGGCGTCAAGGTCGTCCATAAGCCCCGCTTCCTTGTAGAGTTTTGGTACGACGCTATAGCAGCGCGGGGTGAACAGGTCGTACCACCAGGTATTGGTCATACCAGCGGTCATGCTCAGAAGGTCATGAATAGTGATTTCGCGTTTGGCGGAAACGAGCTTCACCACCCCCCAGTTGTCCAGCACCGCAACCTTGGGCTCGGCGAACTCGGGAATGTATTTTGAGATAGGCTCAAACAGACTGATTTTCCCTTGTTCAAAGAGTTGCAAGACAGCGACCGCGCTTGGAACCTTGGACATGGATGCCAGACGGAAAACCGCGTCTTTGGGCATTGGGAGATCTACATCGGATTCGCCAAAAGCCTTGAAGTAGCAGACCTCACCATGGCGGGCCACCAGTACCACCACCCCACGATAGGCCTTCTCTTCAATGAATCGTTCTGCGAGGTCGTCGATGTTCGACAGATACTTTGACGACATTCCAACGGTTTCAGGTCGGACGGGATCCGGAAGTTGGGTGTTCATACTGCCTCCTACAGTAGTGTACCATGAGATGATTAGGTTTGCTCTTGCAACTGTTTCGCGGTAGTTTGTGGTTGTCGCACGGTGGAGGAAGTACCGTTGCGGGATCGGCAACCACAGAACAGCATCAGCAATGCCATAAGGAGCAGCACACATGACCACCTTCTTTTTCTTCGGAAACTACAGTCAAGACTCCATCAAGAAGATCGACCCCAAACGAACCAAAAAGGCCGAGGAGATCATTAAAGGGTATGGCGGAACTCTCAAGTGGGTGTACGCGTTGGTAGGCGAGTATGATTTGTTGTTCATGGTGGAGTTGCCGGGTATACACGAGGCTATTCAGGCTTCACTGGCCATTTCGGCGGCGACCGGCGTTTCTGTGCAGACTTCACCGGCAGTACCGGTGGCATTGTTTGACGACCTGGCCGTGCAGGCGCTCAAGGGTTAGTCCTGGCCGGTCACACAAGCAGGTTCTGGAGAATGCGTGTGTACATGGCAACCAGCCGGGGAAGCTCATCAAGCCCAATCCGCTCGTCTACGGCGTGAATGGTTGAGTTGGTTGGGCCAAGCTCAATCACCTCTACCCCCGCCGGTGCAATAAAGCGGCCGTCGGAGGTGCCTCCGGAGGTAGAGAACACCGGACGGCTCCCGGTCTGGGACTCGACCGCCTCTGCCGTTGCCTCCAGGAGTCTGCCCGAACGCGTAATAAATGGCCTGCCAGCATCATGCACCTCTATTTCACAGCAGTCGGAGTAGGCTGCAACGACCTCGGAAACACTTTTTTGGAGCGCTTCGGCGCTCTGTGCCGGACCGTAACGGAAGTTAAAAACGGCCGATGCCTCTGGCGGTATCACGTTCTCCGCGCCCACACCAGCATTCACCGACACCACCTGAAATCCACTTGACGGAAAGTCCCTGTCGCCGGTGTCCCATTCGCGTCGCTGTAACTCGGCAAGAATTGCAACAAGTCGGTGTATTGGGTTGTCGGCTGCTTGCGGATATGCCACATGTCCTTGCACGCCGCCTACCCGTAGCCGAAAGGTAATTGAGCCCCGACGGCCGTGGCGAGCCTGGTCGCCGACCTGTTCCAGACTAGATGGTTCGCCAACAATGCTCCAGGTGGGAACCTCACCCTGGGCGACAAGCTCCTGCATGACCCGCTGTGTGCCGTCCGGAGAGGATGTCTCCTCGGCCGATGTCACCAGTAGTGCCACCGAGCCGGAATGCTCCGGCGCCGCACGCACAAACTCTTCAAGGGCACAGGTCATGGCGGCTAGACCACCCTTCATGTCTGCGGCCCCGCGGCCCCACAAAAACCCATCCGCAACCTCTGCCGCAAATGGCGGATATCGCCAATCCGAAGCCGTGCCTGGCGGGACAACGTCGGTATGACCAGCAAAGACAAAGAGCGGGTCGGCGGTTCCGTGACGGGCCCAGAGATTGCTTACCTCTCCAAAAGGCATGGGCCTGCAGCTGAACCCTAAGGGCTCGAGCCGCTCTCTGAGCAGGTCCTGGCACCCCGCATCGTCAGGGGTTATGGACTCTCGACGGATGAGTTCACGGGCAAGTTCAATCACGGCCGGAAGAGTTGTGGACATACGCTGATCTCCTCTCATGTATCCTTGCATGGCCTATGCCTATGCCGGAAAAACAACCCGAAAAACGGATCCCGTCGTAGGTGCAGGCGCAGCTGCGGCCGCGGCTGCAGCACCTGCTGTAGCCGCAGCGTCCGAGGAACTTTCGACGGTGAGGGTGCCGTTGAGTTGTTCCGTCAGCATCTGCACCAGCCCCAGGCCAAAGCCAGCAGCACTCTGTGGTGTGAAACCTTCCGGAAGTCCAACACCGTTGTCGCGCACCTCAAGTGTGTACCGTCCGTTGGATTGAGTGAAGCTCACAGCAACGCTTCCGGTCTGTTTCACAGCAGCCTGCGATCCGTGGTGTGTGGTCTCGGAGCCTGCCGGAACCGGGAAGGCGTGCTTTAATGCGTTGGTTGTGAGTTCGTTGGCAATTATGCCAATTGAAGATGCGCGCCCGGTGTCGATCTCTATATCGTCAATAGATGAATGAACCGGGAAACTTCCATTGCCTAGTGAGCTACCTAGAGACTCACAGACTGCGTTAAGTAACGGCCGTACCTGCACTCTGTCGGCTGATGCAGTACCCTTGTCCTGTATCGTGCCCTGAAATAGCAGTCCGTAGAGCTTTGCCAGTACCGTGACGCGTCCGTGGAGTTCGGTCAGTGCGTCCCTGGTTTCTTCATTCTGGTAATTTTCGCGTTGCAGAGTAATCATTGCAACGATCATGGACATGCTGTTCTTAACCCGATGCTGCAGCTCACGGTGTAACACCTTGCGCTGTTCGAGCGTCTGCGCCAAGGCTCTCTGGGTGCGCTCCCGCCTAAGGCGCCGGACAAACAAAAGACCAATGAGCATGGTGGCTGTCGGCATGACTATGAGCATAGGCACAGCAACTGCCCTCAACACCGCAAGAGCTGTCGGCCACGGTAGCAAAAGCATGGCAAGTAGAACCGCTACGTGCGCTGTGAACCCAAAAACAAATAGTCGAACCGGCCCAAGGTCTGCCTGGTCCAAGCGGAGCTGGTGCCGCCATACAAGGCCGACCACGGTGACCCCAATCATGGCCGCCACTGCAGGTAGGGCTCCTGCACCACCTTGGGAGACCCGTACGAGAGCCGCAATTACTACCACGACCGTAGTGGTAACGGTACCAAAAAACAGCGCAGAGAGACCAATCACCACCGAGCGAGCGTCAAAGACAACTCCCGGAACCAGGGTCCACGGCGTCAGCATGGCAACCGCGGCAACCGCCGCAAGTGCCAACCCATGGCCTAGTTGCATTCTTAGCGACCGGGTGTGTGCCTGGTCACGGGTAGGAGCGGTATCAAACACTACCGCTGTGGCGACCAGAAGGGCGGCATTATAGAGTAAGGGGAGTAGGGCGTTTGCATTCACGATCCTGGTATAGTACGACCGGTCTGCGCAGGAGGTCAATGAGATTTGGGCTGCTTTGGCGTTTTCTGTGGCCAGGATTCAGGGTTGCAGAGTGGGCAGCTGCAGGACAACGGTGGTGCCTGCATCTTTGGTACTGCTGAGTTCAAGGCGGCCGTGCATCTGGTCAACCAGGTCCTTGCACAGGCTCAGCCCGAGTCCGCTCCCTTTTTCACCGGCGGTCCCACGAGTGCGGACCACCTGGTCTATAGAGAATATCCGCTCAATTTTGTCGGCTGGAATCCCCACTCCGGTGTCACGGACCGTCATACGCACAACCTGGTCATGGGCCTCGGTGGTCACGTTGATAGTACCGCCGCTTGGAGTAAACTTTACTGCGTTGTTTACCAGGTTGTTGAGCACCGTCTTGAGTGCATGGGGGTCGGCTAACGCGAACACAGGTTCATTTGAGCTGCTTTCAAGCCTGATATTCTTGGCCTCTGCCGCACCGCGGTAGCTCTCAAACACGTGGTCTACCATCTCAGCCATGGGTACTGCCACCGGTTCAATAGGCATGGTTCCTGACTGCAGACGTGACCAGGAAAGAAGGTTCTCCAGCATCGACTCAATTCCGCTGACTGTCTCCTTAAGAACGCGGAAGACCTCTTTCATATCATTTGTCGGCATAGTCTCGATCTCCGATTCAAATCCGGTGAGAAACGATCTCATGCCGCCTATCGGGCCGCGCAGGTCATGTGAGACGATAGAGAAGAAGCGGTCCTTGGTTGCGTTGCCTGCACGCAACGTATCATTGAGCTGATGGAGCTCATCGGTTCGCTCCTGCACGAGTTCTTCCAGACGTGTGTTCTGGAGGCGTAGGGAGCGGGTTCGCAGGTGAAAGGCGGCCCAGATCATAGCTGCAAGGAGTACCACTACAGCAGCGCCAAAGAGAGGAGTCCGCCAGAACGGAGGAGTGATGGAGAGCTCAATACGGGCCGGGGCCTCACTCCAGGTGCCGCGCGCGTCGGCACCAAGTACTTCAAAGGTGTAGGTGCCCGGTGCAAGGCCCGTGTACTCGGCAAAACGGCGGGTTCCAGCGTCTACCCAGTTCGCGTCAAGTCCTACCATTCTGTAGCGGTAGCGGTTCCGATGCGTCGACGCAAAGTCCATAGCGGCAAACTCGAACGAAACAAAGTTCTCCGTGTGCGGCAGGGTGAGGTTGGAGATACGGTGTGGCGGTAGTTCATACTGCAAGGGACGGTTCATGACCCTGATGCCGGTGACGTGGACCTGGGGCGCCCGGCCAGCCGCGTAGCTCCGATCGGTGGGAACGCGAACGACGGCCGCAAAAGTGCCGAACAGGAGTTCGTTGTCCTGAGTTTGTGTAACGCCCATGGTGAACTCACGTTCCTTGAGACCGTCACGCTCATCGATCTGGGTAACGTCACCACTTACGGTATCAAAGCGGTTCATTCCGTTTGGGGTTGCCACATACAGGACGCCCGGTTCTCCTTCACGGAGAGCGGTAATAAAGTTGCTGGTAAGCCCGTCGGTGTAAGTGTAGGCCCTGAAGCTGTCACTCTCGGGGAGATAACGCAGAAGACCTCCGCCGCGGGTGGCAATCCAGAAGAGTCCGGCTGAGTCTTCATAGAGCAGGGCAATGCTGTTGGTGGTAACGCCTGTAGGATCTTCGGGATCGTAGAGATAGCGCGTGAAGTCGTCACTCTCGGGACGAAACCGATGTAGCCCTCCGTTTGTAGAGACCCAGATATCGCCGTGAGAGTCTTGGAGCATATGATAAATCAGGTTATTGCTGAGGCTGTACGGTTCGTTGGGGTCATGGTTGTAGGTGCGTACCTCACCGTTGGGAAGTAAGCGGAAGAGGCCTGCGTCATAGGTGCCAACCCAAAGCGAAGCGTCCTGTGCGCGGAGAATGCTATATACAATAGGTGGCAACGGCCGAACTCCGGAAAACACATCCCAGGCAGACTCGAATCGTTCCTCGTCCGGGAAAAAGCGGTCAATTCCGGCATTGGTTGCTACCAGCAGGTAGTCCTCGTGGTCGCGCAGGAGCATGGAAACGTTGTTGTTACTGATTGAGTCCGGGTCGTTCGGGTCGTGGGTGTAGACGTTTATAGTTCCAGTCTCTGGATCCCGGCGGTGGAGTCCGGCTTCCTGCACACCTATGTAGAGTTCGCCAGTTGGTTCGTCGTGGTACAGCGCTTGGGCTCTTCCGGTGCTAAGGCGTTGCTGCTCCGGAAGGTCGGGGTGAATAAAGCGGTAGTCAATACGCGAGCGGTCTAGCCGGCTGATACCGTTTCCGTTGGTACCAATCCAGATTATGCCAGCACGGTCTTCATACAAGGAATACACAACGTCATGGCTTATGCTGTATGGGTCGTCCTGGTTGTGCCGGTAACGCGTTAACTCACCGCTTTCCGGCTCCAGCACCACAAGGCCCCCGCCCCAGGTGGCGATGTAGACCAGACCGTCAGAGGCTGGCAGTACCTGATAGACGCGGTTGTCCGGCAGATCAAAGGCCTCTATGGAGTCGAGATTCGCCGAGACACGTGCCAGTCCACCATCCCACATGCCAATCCACAGGTCTCCGTTCTCGGCCTCGGCAATGTCCATAACATAGGAGTGCGGCAAAACCAGGCCACTCCATGGTGCGCCGGCACTACCTTCAGGTCGCGCTTCATGGTCGTCGGTTGGGAGGACAGGTAGTGCGCCAGGAATTGTGAGAAACGCAACCTCACCCGCGGAGCCTTCCCGCACAAGCGAGAGTCCCCCCAGGCTTCCTGCCCACAACCGTCCGCGCGAGTCAAGGTGCAGGGCGCGCACAGTATGGTGGGGCATTGCATAGGCGTTTTCCGCATCTGGGAGAAACCGTGTGAAGAAGTCCGAGTTTTCGCCCGACTCAACTCGATGCAGGCCGTCAAGCGTGCCCACCCAAAGTCGCCCAGCAGCGTCATGAGCAATAGAGACGACTACATCGTTGTTCAGCGAGCGCGGATTGTCAGACTCGTGACGCATACGCTGGGTAATAGCAAAGGTATCGGTATCCAGCTTGTTGATTCCGCCGTAGGTTCCAACCCAGATTTCCCCGTCCGGCCCATAGTAGAGTGTCTGCACTAACTGGTGTGAGAGGCTCGCCGGGTCAAAGGGCTCGCTTCCAAAAAGCATCATGTCGTATCCGTCGTAACGGTGGAGTCCACCTTGGGAGCCAAACCACAAGAAGCCGTCTTCGTCCTGAAGAATAGAAGAGATAGAGGAGTTGACGAGGCCTTCGCTATATGAAAGATGGTCAAAGATCACCTGCGCACCGAGTACTGGTGCTTGGAAGGCAGATACACAATTGAGCAGCAGAACGACGCCAAGCACCACCCAGGAAGAAACCGAGCGAGTGCGAGCGCGAAACAGGTCTATCAATGAAGAACCCCATTCAGTGAGTACGATGCACCCGCTGAGAGCGGGCTTGCTGAGCTTGTGGTCTAGACTACACCCTGTAATACTGAGATGCAATCTATTCTTGAATTTATATGAGAGGACGGTTGAGGAATGACTGAATCCCCGGCCTTTCTGCGTGAACAACTCATCACCTATCTTGGTAACAAAAGGGCTTTGCTCGGTTTTATTGGTGCGGCGGTTGTGCTGGTCAAGCAACGGCTCGCTAAGGAGCATGTTCGCGTACTAGACCTTTTTGCAGGCTCTGGCGTTGTTTCCAGATTTCTCAAACAACATGCAGAACTCCTGATCTGCAACGACTTTGAGCGGTACGCCGAGGTCATAAACCGTTGCTATCTCAGCAATGCATCCGAGCTGAATCTGCCGGAGTTGCAGGAAACCTACGCCGGGATCACCGCTCGGCTCAAGGGAGGCGAACTGCAACCTGGTATCATAGCCCGGAACTATGCGCCATTTGACGACACCAACATTCAGCCGGGGGAGCGTGTCTTCTACACTACGCGCAATGCCGCCTACCTTGACACCGCCCGCGGCCTTATAGAGACGCTTCCGGAGGAGATGCGCCCATTTTTTCTGGGGCCCTTGCTTGCAGAGGCCTCGGTGCATGCCAACACCTCCGGAGTGTTTAAGGGCTTCTACAAGGATGCGCGTACCGGACTGGGCCGCTTTGGCGGAAGCAACGGTGATGCGCTCAGTCGCATAACCGCGGACATTGAGTTGCCCTTTCCCGTGTGGAGTGCATTCGACTGCAAGGTCGATGTACGCAGACAGGACGCAGCAGAGGCGGCGCGCGACATAGCTCGCGAGCATGGCACACTTGATCTCGTGTACCTTGACCCACCGTACAACCAGCACCCATATGGGTCAAACTACTTTCTGCTGAACGTGTTGGTGAACAACCGGTTGCCAGCTGCGATCAGCCCGGTCTCCGGAATCCCCGCCGACTGGCAGCGTTCGGAGTTCAACAGTCGTGGGCGCGCGATGAAAGCGTTCAGCCAGGTTGTTGACTCCCTGGACACCCGCTTTCTACTGGTGTCGTTTAACTCAGAGGGTTTTGTTTCGCGGGAGGACATGGTGACCTACCTCTCTACGGTTGGCCGGGTCGAGGTGCTGGAGTCCCGGTACAATACCTTCCGTGGTAGTCGCAACCTACGGGGGCGCAGCATACACCTTACCGAGTTCCTCTACCTGGTAGAGTGCCATTAAGACGTTGCGGGGGCGGGAGCGGTGCCGGGAAGCACTGGCGGGAAGCGGTGGTTGAACGCGGGCGAGCTAATCAGGCGTCGCTGGACGGAACTGCACCGAGACAATGCGTTTTTTCTGCATGGATAGCACAACAAACTCACCATGCGTGGTGGAGATGGTGTCGTCTTTGTGCGGAATCCGGCCGGTGAACTCGGTAAGGTACCCGCCTACGGTCTGAGCGCTGCCCCCGGTTTCAAACTGGGTGCCAAGGGTGTCGTTGGCGAGGTAGAGCGGCAGGTCGGCCGCAATGAGGTAGTTTCCGTCCGGGAGTTTCACAATCTTTTCACGCTCTTGCTCTTCATGTTCGTCGTATATCTCGCCAAGAATTTCCTCAATGACATCCTCAAGGGTGACAATTCCGGCCAGGCCACCGTACTCATCGCGCACCACAGCAATGTTCAGGCCCGATTTGCGAAACTGCTGCAACATGCGGTGTATGCGTCGGTTTTCCGGGACGTAGATGGGGTCCACCATGATCTGCTTGAGACGTGTTGAGCGGTTGCCTGCAACTGTTAGATCCAGCACATCCTTCAAGAGCACAATGCCGACAATCTCTTCCGGGTTGTCGGCGTAGATCGGAATGCGTGAGTACCCTGCCCCAACAATTTCCGGAAGTGCCTGGTCTATAGAGAGACTCTGGTTCAGGCTGAACACTCGCGTACGATGCGTCATGACCGCCTGCACCGTTACATCACTGAATCGAAATACGTTTTTCACCATGTGGTACTTGTAGTTTTCAATTACCCCAAGTGTGCTCGCGTGGCCAATAACATGGAGGATCCCCTCCCGCGTGGGAGTGTTGCCGTCGCTCGGGCCGCTCAGGCGGGTAACGAGATAGCTTGCCGAGCCGACTATCCAGACAACCGGACGCAGCGCCACCGAAAGCACCAGAATGGCCGGAGCTGTAACGCTGGCAATGTACTCGTTGTGGACAATTGCAATTTGCTTTGGTGTTACCTCGCCAAATATCAAAATGAAAAGCGTAAGGACTCCGGTCATTGCGCCCAAGGCCGCGTTTCCAAAGAGCCGAATCGTGATAGCTGAGGCAATAGCCGAGGCGGCAATATTCACCAGGTTGTTGCCTATGAGCACTGTGGTCAGGAGCCGGTCAGGACGTTCAAGAAGCCGCTGGGCAATCTCCCCATTCTTGCCAAACTTCGTTTTGAGTGAGTGGATTTGCATGAGTGAAAGGGACGTGAATGCGGTCTCGGTGCCGGAGAACACACCGGAAAGCAAGAGGAGTAGGCCTAAGCCGAGATACTCAGCTTCCATAAGGCCGTCGGGTGGAATGCGAGTGATAGTCGTCCATAGTTCGTTCGAACCTTACTATGCCGAACTACACAGAGCGTGTAAACCCTTACTTCTGCCAGCTCTCGCCGTTCGGCTGGGCCTTCACGCTGTCAGCCGCTCAAGCGCGCGCTCAACAACTCCTTCCCGCCGCAGGTGCATCCACCAGTCATCCGGGCCTGCCGCTATCGCGGTGTTGAGGTAGTCCAAGTTCTTTTCAATGTACTCCAGGTACAGATTCCGGGGTTGACTCTCAAAGCGAGAAAAGTACGCGCCCGCAAAACGCATGACGTTTTCAAAATCCTGTTCAAGGCGTACCTTAACAAAGCTGTGATAGAACTCGCCGGTGCGCTGAAGCAGGTCAAAGGCGTCCGTGTACATGGTACTGCCTGCATCTTTCATCTCTATGAAGAGTAGCGGTAGCTTTTCCAGATACAGCCGGTCCGACATCTGCGCAGAGAAATCCGCGCTGCCAAGAATGTACCCGGCAATGCGTTCCTCTCGTGAGCCAAACCGAATGGTGCCCGGGTCCATGCCCATGGAGGTGCAGGAGATAATGCGTTCAATGTGGCGTAGGCCTAACTCATCACGCCCTTTCTCTGCCAGGTACGCTGCCGCAAAGCTGGCGCTCCGTGCCTCGTGTCCAACGGTCAGCTCCGCTCCGGAGGCGACCTCTTCATCTGCGCGCGGAATAAGTCCAACGTCGTGAAAGAGTGCCGCAACAATGGCGGCCTCGGCAAAACCGGAGCCGATGATCTCGTTCTCATGAGCCGCGCCAGCAATCATTCGCATGGTAGCCAGGGTTACCGCCATGGTGTGCTCCAGATCATGATATGGGGTGTCACAGGGCCGGAACCCAGGGTAGTTACCCCGGAAGAGGCGAATTGTGTCCTCGAACGCGGCTTCCAGAAGTGTGGTAGATACACCTCGGTAGACTTGAGAAAACAGGTCTGTACACTCTTCAAGGCAGAGTTGAGCTCGATTAACGAAAACAGGCGCGTAGGTATCGTTGAGAAGGGACGCCATTATGGGCTCCAGATTACTTTTTGATACGTTCAATATAAGCCGTGTCGGTGGAGCTATCAATCCCAAATTTGGGGTTTAATGCAACGAAGCGGGAATACCTGTCCTCAGCTCCACGGAGTCGTACCCAAGTTGAAGCAGGAGCGCCTCCAGCAGGCGGTGTCCGTTCTGCTCTGCTGCCCCAAGAATGCCGTCGCCGATCGTCTTGCTGCGTGCGTGTTCGCGCACAAACTGCGCAATGGTACGCCAGCCGTCTGGGCTCAGTGAGACGTCGGGGTACGGGTAGGTTTCCGGGTTCACATCCTCAACACGCACGTCGGTAATGTGCGCAGGCGGGGTAGTCAT
>PXEI01000247.1 GCA_003564775.1 Spirochaetaceae bacterium | reverse complement strand
CTTGCGCCATCTCATTGCAAAGTTCAATCCCAAGGCGGCATTCGTGTATGCCACCTGCATTGTCGGCGTTATTGGGGACGATGTCGGGGCTATTGCAAAGAAGGTCACACGGGACACCGGAGTGCCGGTTATTCCGGTGCACTCAGAAGGTTTCCGGGGTACCAAGAAAGACGGCTACCGCGCCGCGTGTGAGGCGCTTGAGACGCTCATTGGTACCGGAGATACCAGCGATATCTCACCCTTAAGCATCAACATTCTGGGGGAGTTTAATCTTGCTGGTGAGGCATGGATGATCCAGGACTACTACCGCCGCATGGGCATTGAGGTTGTCTCGGTCATGACCGGCGACGGCCGTGTGGACGACATCCGGCGTTCCCATGGAGCAGCGCTCAATGTCGTGCAGTGTTCAGGCTCCATGACATCATTGGCAAAAGATATGGAACGCGACTACGGTATTCCGTTTCTGCGGGTGTCGTACTTTGGCATTGAAGATGTTGCCCAGGCCCTGTATGACGTTGCGGACTTCTTTGAAGACGTGGAGGTCAAACGTGGCGCCGAGAAGGTTGTGCGCGAGGAGCTTCTTGAACTCATGCCAATCTTGGCGCCGTATAGAGAGAAGCTTCAGGGCAAGAGCGCCGCGATCTACGTAGGAGGTGCCTTTAAGGCATTCTCCTTGATCAAGGCCCTACGGACTGTCGGGATGCGAGTTGCCCTGGTGGGTTCTCAGACCGGCAATTCCGAGGACTACAAGCTTTTGGAGCAGATGTGTGATCCCGGCACAGTTATTGTAGATGACTCAAACCCGGTGGAGCTCTCACGTTTCATCATTGAGAAAGATGTCGATCTTTTCATCGGTGGCGTCAAGGAACGACCTATGGCCTACAAGCTTGGCGTTGCCTTTTGTGACCATAACCACGAGCGCAAGATCGCGCTTGCCGGATTTGAAGGCATGAAGAACTTTGCTGAGGAAGTGTATCGCTCAGTATGCAGCCCGGTATGGCAGTTCGCACCGCGGCGCGCTGGGCGTGGCATACCTGCAAGCGGTTTGCATCTTGAGGCGGGGGCGGAAAAATGAACACAACACCGACGACGAACCAGACACCAACAAATGAGACAGCAAAAACAGAGCCCATTCGCCCGCTGAAAATCAGCAAACCAGGACGAGCACCCGTTACGCATAACGCCTGCACCGTTTGCCTGCCCTTAGGTGTAAGCCTGGCGTTCCGTGGCGTAGAGAACGCGGTGGTTATCCTCCATGGTTCACAGGGCTGCGCAACCTATATCCGGCGCTACCTTATTAGCCATTTCAAGGAGCCGGTAGACATAGCCTCTTCAAGTTTCACAGAGGCTACTGCAGTATTTGGCGGCGCGCAGAATCTCAAGACAGCAATTGATAACGTCCGCATAAGTTACAAACCTGCGATCATTGCCATTGGTACAACATGTCTCGCCGACACCATTGGAGAAGATGTCTCAATGATTGTGCGCGAGTACCTCAAAGAGCACGAGGGGGAAGGTGATCTCCCGCTTTTTGTCCCACTGCCGATGCAAAACAGCCGTGGCACCCATATTGACGGACTTCACCAAGCCTGCCGTGCGGCTGTTGAGTATCTCAGCCTGGGCCCGGAAGACGAAGCGCAGGCACCGGTGGAAAGGTCTCACACAGACTCCATATCCCCTGTTGGAATTTTCCCGGGCCTTGTCTCTCCCGCCGACATTCGCTACCTGAAAGAACTGGTGCGGGACTGTGGCCTCCAGCCGGTGGTGCTTCCTGACCTCTCGGAGACGATGGAGGGAGGCTTGTGGGACCGCTATGAGCCAATACCAGAGGGCGGGACTGCGCCTGCAGAGTTTGCAGCACTGCGTGAAGCACTCGGAACAGTAGAGTTCAGCACCACGGTGCGGAAGGACTCCTCTGCTGCAGAGCTTCTCCGCGAGCGTCTTGGCATACCACTGTTGCGACTGCCAATACCGGTTGGAATTGCGGCAACCGACCGCTTTATTGGAACGCTTCTTGAGTGGAGTGGAAACGAGATCTCGCAGGCACACCAGCGAGAGCGCGACCGCTTGATAGATGCATACGCCGACGGGCACAAGTATCTTTCTGGACTACGCGTCGCGGTCTTTGGAGAAGAAGACCTGGTACTGGGCCTGAGCGGCTTTCTTCATGAGGTTGGTATGGAGGTGGTTATTGCCGGTACCGGCGGACGAACCTCGCAGCTGGCCGCAGAGATGCAACGCTTGTATGGGTGCCGCCCCGAGATACTCCTGGAAGATACCGACTTTGAAGCGCTGCGTGAGGTCGTAGCCGAGGCGCGACCCGAGGTACTGATTGGCAATAGCAAGGGCTACAGCCTCTCACGTGCGTTGAGCATTCCATTGGTACGGGTGGGCTTTCCTATTCATGACCGCTTTGGAGCTGCACGCGTTCAAGTCTGTGGCTACCGCGGAACACAGATGTTGTTTGATCGGATTGTGAATACGGTAATAGATAAACAACAGGCTGAGTCAATCGGCTACCCCTATATGTAGGGCAGAGTGAGGAGCAACTCAATGAGTGTAGATAGAAGCGCACATCCATGTTTCAACAAAGGCGCGGCGCGGCACGCGGGAAGGATACACCTACCGGTGGCTCCCAAGTGCAATGTGCAGTGCAATTTCTGTAACAGGCTTTTCGACTGCGCGGCGGAGAATCGGCCAGGCGTGACCAGCACGAATCTCTCGCCGCATCAAGCAGTTGAGTACCTGGGCAAAGCGTTAGAGATTGAGCCGGATATTCGTGTGGTCGGAATTGCTGGCCCCGGGGATCCTTTTGCGAATCCGGTGGAGACCATGGAGACGCTACGCCTCATTCGCGAGCACCATCCGGAGATAATCCTGTGCCTCTCGAGCAACGGTCTGGGCATAGATCCCTATCTTGACGAGCTCGCAGCGCTTGATGTCAGCCACATAACAATCACCGTTACCGCAATAGATCCGGAAGTCGCTGGCAAGATCTACCGCTGGGTGCGCTTCAATAGGCGTGTATACCACGGTACTGCGGCCGGTGAGCTCATGGTGAACAAACAACTAGCAGCGGTGCGCCGCGTCCGCGAGCTGGGTATGATCTGCAAGGTTAACTTTGTGCTCATTCCCGGTATTAATGAGGATCAAGCGGTGGCGGTTGCAGAGGCGGTGCAGGAGGAAGGGGCCGATGTCTTCAACTGCATGCCATACTACCCT
>PXEI01000335.1 GCA_003564775.1 Spirochaetaceae bacterium | reverse complement strand
GTTCTCGCTGGCGTTCTCCACGCCGTTCTCCACGCCGTTCTCCACGCCGTTCTCCCCGGAAGCGTCTCCGGCGTTCGCCCCCGCCACAGCCTCGCTTCCAGCGCTGTCAAAGAAACTGGCTTGTACATGCGCTGCGGTTCGAACCCCGAAACGCCCCACTACACCCGCAAAACCTGACTCACCGCCAAGCACGGTAAGACCGGCTGCACGCTGCACCTGCAAAGAGGCCCTGCTCAGGAAAGCTTCCGGTACCTGCAGTTCATCTTCGCTCAAGTCGTTCAGTACCGTCTGGGATAGATACCCCTCTGAATCTGAGAAAACCACCTGCACCCGGTTCCGTTCGGGGAACAGCAGCACTTCTATATCTGCCGGGTGGCCGGGTAGCAGGATCGGGTCGGCTGTTTCAGCCTGCCACCGCTTATCTCGGACGCCAATCTCAAGCAGCAGGCGACCTTCGTTGTCATGCAGCAGCACAACCCGCGGCCCCCCGCCCCGGGTTTCGCTTCGCACAATGACGGAAGCCCCGCGCCCCGCGTAACCGTTGATGTATTCGCCGTCGTCGCCGGTATCGCCGCTGCCGCCGCCGCGAGCACCAACATCGCCACCATCAAAATCATGGACAAGCAGCCGTAACTCAAGCGCAAAGGCCGTGAGCTTGCCGTCCCGAAAGGGCAGCACCGAGTCCTCTATACGAAAGCCTTCGCCTGCCCTGATGTCGTACCCAAGAAAGCTCTCGGCACGAACAAACGTGGGTTCTCCAATTGCCTGGGCGTTGTTCTCACGTCCGGCAACCCGTGTACCTTCTTCACGCAAACTACCCTGGAGGCCGAGCAGACTGAAATAGCTGTCCGCCTCTAAGGACTCGGTTGCAGAAGCGCGTCTGACAATCATGCGGTGTGAGCTGTTTCTGACAGGAGAAGCAAAGGTGTAACCCGCCCAGTTCTCCGGTGGTGGAAAGGGAAAGAGCTCAAGGCTGACCGGATAAAAACCTTCCTTGGAAGGCGCACGGATATGAAGCTCCTGGAGTCCTTCGCTGAGCAATCCTTCATGGCGGGCGTCACCTATCGACCACCTGATGAACGGGTCTGTACCATCCGGAAAGCGTAGACGTGCTGTGAGAATTCCGTCGGCACCCGGATACAGAAAGTCCGGATGAAACTCTACTCGTTCGACTCCGTAATTGCTTTCAGTATCAGCCAGAAAAACCACGCGTTCAACTCGGCGTTCGGTGCTAGATCCACGCTTGAGCTCTATGATCACCCGGTAGACACCAGGCTCTAGTGTATCAGGCAAAGGAAGATGTTCAGGGTCGTTGCCCATAAAGCGCGATGCGTCGTAACGAACTGCTTCTCCAAGCGACTGCCCCTGTTCGTCCTGGTAGGAAACAAGCACGCTCAGATCCTCGTGAGTATCCGAGCCTGCCCCGCGTTGTTCTAAAAGGCGAATGCTGAGCGCATCTAGCAGAATTGCACCGTCATCGACCGTCTGTATCTGTGGGGGCTCGTCACCCGGCAAGTTGATAAAACCGCCGTCGTCTGAACACGCAGGTAAGAAAAGAGGAAATAGAACTATAAGAACAAGAGCTGTTTTTGGCATTCGCCGTATCATCCGCTCACAACCACCTGCCGTTAAAATACCACGATCCATAGTATTTATCCAAGAAAATGCTTTGTCGTCCTCCACAGGGCGGGAGTATAGTACAGGTATGAGAGCAACACGCGCGGTTATCAGACTGGGGAACCTTCGCCACAATATACAGGTAATGCATCAGCATATGAAGTCACAGCTTGGAGGAGAGGCACCTCAGATCTGCGTTGCCGTCAAGGCCGACGCCTATGGACACGGTGTGGTACGGTGTGCCGAAACAGCACTCGAGGCGGGAGCCTCAGCGCTTGGTGTAGCAGCGGTATCGGAGGGGGCCGCGCTGCGCGATGCCGGAATTCGCGCACCAGTTCTCCTTTACGGCATTGCTCGCAAGGGTGAGCTTGCGGATATAGCTGAACTCACTCTCTCGCCTTTTGTGGCCGATGACGCCTACATTCGGCTCGTCGATGAAGCAGCCGCGAGCGCAGGGGTGAAACTTGACGTTCATTTAAAGATCGATACCGGAATGGGCCGCATTGGGTGCAGGCCTGAGGACGCGGTGCAACTTGCAGGTCAGATACAGCACTCCAAACGCCTGCGACTTGCGGGTACGGCCACGCACTTCCCGGTGGCCGACGAGGACAACTCCACCTTCACCCGCGAACAGATCGACCTATTTCTGAACACCGTTAAGCGAATCCGGGAAGCTGGCATAAACCCGGGTCTGGTGCATGCGGCAAACTCAGGCGCCATTATTGGATATCCGACTGTCTGGGCCGACATGGTGCGGCCCGGCATCTCGGTCTACGGCTACTACCCGTCCGCAGATCAGAAAAGAACGCTTGAGCTGCTTCCGGTTATGGAACTGGTCTCGGAGATTGTGTTTGTAAAACGCGTAGCGCCCGGCACGCCTATCTCGTACGGCTGCAGCTACCGCACCCCGGAGGAAACGGTCATTGCGACAGTTCCGGCTGGGTATGGCGACGGGTATAATCGTTTGTTGTCCAACACCGGACGCGTGCTGATAGACGGCAAGACCTATCCTTTAGTGGGACGGGTGTGTATGGATCAGTTTATGGTCGATATCGGAGCTAACCCAGAGTGTGGCGTAGGCAGTACGGTAACGCTGTTTGGACCGGATCCGTCAGGCCCAAACGCTGAGGAGCTTGCCGAGCTCTGTACCACTATTCCTTACGAGGTGCTCACCGGAATAACTGCACGCGTGCCGCGCATCTATCTGGATTGACCCGGCTGGAGTGACCCGACGTTACCGGATAGAGCAGTCCTACCCTATCGTCGGCATAGCTCTCCAAGAATATTCACCACCGTCTTTGCCGCACGTACCATGGAGCGCACCGCAACCCACTCCTGCCGCCCATGCATGTTCTGAGCCCCGCAAAAGATGTTTGGAGTCGGGACACCCAACTCCGAGAGCCGGGCACCGTCGGTGCCGCCTCGTATACTATGGAAGATCGGCTCCATGCCGGTAGAACGCACCGCTTTTGCCGCCGCCTCTATAATTTCTGGTCGCTGTTCTACTGCAGAACGCATGTTCAGGTACTGTGGGGTGATCTCCACCTCAACCTTGCCGCCAGGAAACGACTGCTCCACCGCGCGAGCCGCACTGTGAAGAAACTCT
>PXEI01000155.1 GCA_003564775.1 Spirochaetaceae bacterium | reverse complement strand
ATCCGTGTCCTCCTACCAGCTCGACTTTGTAACTCCGGGAATCATTCCTTCGCTCGCCAGCTTTCGGAAACAAACCCTACACATCTCAAACTTACGCATATAACCCCTTGGCCGGCCGCACACGCGACATCGGTTGACTTTCCTTGTGGAAAACTTAGGCTCGCGCTGTGCCTTAACAATCATTGATTTCTTTGCCATGAAACCCTCGCTTCTCCTCTCTCGCCCTACTTCCGGAACGGCATGCCGAGCTTTTCGAGAAGCCGACGTGCCTCTTGATCGTTCTCGGCCGTGGTGATTATCGCGATATTAAGACCGCTGACTCTATCAATCTTATCGTAGTCAATCTCCGGGAAAATAATCTGTTCGGTGATACCCAACGAGTAGTTCCCGTGACCATCAAACGCATTTGGATTCACGCCTCTGAAGTCTTTAACTCGTGGAAGAGCCACGTCGATAAGACGCCCGAGAAAGTCATACATTCGGTGACCCCTAAGGGTTACCTTCGTGCCGACCTCCATTCCTTCCCGCAGCTTGAAGTTCGAGATCGACTTCTTGGCCTTTGTCTTTACCGCCCGCTGCCCAGCAATGAGTGATAGCTCTTCCACCGCCGAATCCAGCAGCTTCTTGTTCTGAATTGCCTCGCCGACACCCATGCTCAGTACAATCTTCTCAACTGCGGGAGCTTGCATCGGACTCTTGTAGCCAAACTCTTCAATAAGCTCTTTCTTTACAGTGTCGTTATACTTCCGGCGCAACACCGGCACATATGCTTCTACACTTGCGGCCATATTAGATCACCTCTCCGGTTTTCTTGGCCACGCGCAGCTTCTTACCATCCTCAAACTTATAGCCGATTCGGGTTGTGTCACCAGCTTTCGTAAGCAATGACACATTCGAAATGTGAATCGAAGCTTCAAGCTCAATGATTCCGCCGCGGTCGTTTTCACTGCGACGCCGCATAGCCTTCTTTACCATGTTCACGCCTTCGACCAACACACGATCCTTATCGGAGTCAATCTTCAGAACGCGGCCAATTTTGCCTTTATCTTTTCCGGCAAGGACTTTTACTTGGTCATCCTTCTTGATCCGAAATTTTTTCGGCTCCTGGCGCTCTTCTTTTTTCTTCATTGCGCCCTCCCTACACTACTTCCGGTGCAAGCGATACAATCTTCATGTAGTCTGCATCCCGTAGCTCGCGCGCTACCGGCCCAAAGATTCGCTTACCTTTAGGGTTCTGCGCAGCGTCGATAATGACGCACGCATTGTCATCAAACCGAATGTATGTTCCATCTTGCCGCCGGTACTCTTTGCGGGTCCGCACGATGACCGCACGCTCCACATTTCCCTTCTTAACCGGCGCATTCGGAAGAGCATCCTTCACCGCAACCACAATCACGTCACCCACGCTGGCGGTCTTTCTCTTACTACCACCCAGCACCTTAATGCACTGAACGCGCTTGGCACCGCTGTTGTCGGCAACGTTGAGAAAGCTGTTCATTTGTATCATTGCAACTCCTCCTGCCGATCGCGCCTATTTCGCGCGCTCAATAATCTCGGTCAGTTTCCAGCACTTGTCTTTACTCATCGGACGTGCCTCGACAACTCGTACTCGGTCGCCGATCTTCGCCTCGTTGTTCTCATCGTGTGCTTTCAGCTTCTTGGTCTCTTTAACGTACTTCTTGTAAAGTCGATGCTCACGTCGCTTTGCTACCGCAACAACAATGGTCTTTTCCATTTTGTCACTCACAACCAAGCCGGTGAAACTCTTCTTACCTTTTGCCTTTTGTGCGGTCTCATCAACCGTTTCGGGCGCGCTGTTCTCAGTTTCCATAACCTACTCCTGTACCTTCTCCAGCTCGGGATGGTTGTAAATCACTGTATTCAACCGAGCAATGCGTCGGCGGAGCAGTCGCTTCTCGAGAGGGTTATCAACATGGCCAATAACCATGTTGAACCTCAGCTCTTGGTACTTCTTTTTCAGCTCCTCGCGTTTACTCACGAGCTCCTCAAAGGTCAAATCTCGAAACGAGTCTCGCATGTGCCTCTCCTATATCTCGCCACGGACGACGAACTTGGTCTGCACCGGCAGCTTGCTTGCAGCAAGTGCCATTGCGGATTCCGCCAAGCTGCGGCTAACGCCCGCGAGCTCAAACATCACGGTGCCAGGCTTCGCAACAGCGACCCACGCCTCCGGACTACCCTTACCTTTACCCATTCGAGTTTCGGCAGGCTTCTTAGTGTAAGGAACATCCGGAAAAAGCCGAATCCAAACCTTTCCACCACGTTTGATATGTCGCGTCATGGCGATACGAGCCGCCTCAATCTGTCGCGCAGTAATCCAGTCCGCCTCGAGTGACACAAGCCCGTACTCTCCAAAGGAGATTTGGTTGCCACGAGTCGCACGGCCACGCAACGATGTGCCGACCCTCCGCATTCGTTTCCGGTATTTTGTACGCTTCGGACTCAGCATCTCTAACTCCTTGCCCCAGTCTTCTCACGTTGTTTCTTGACAAGAACTCCGGCATCTTCTTTTCGGCTGTGTTTGTACACTTCACCGTGGAAGACCCAGACCTTCACGCCAATCACCCCAAAAGTTGTAAAGGCTTCAGCAAACCCGTAGTCCACGTTTGCCCGCAGAGTATGAAGGGGCACTCGCCCATCCTTCTGACTCTCTTGGCGGGACATTTCCGCACCACCGAGTCGTCCAGCGATACGAATCTTTACACCTTGCGCACCGGCCTTAGTCGCGCCGGAAACCGCCATCTTTAACGTTCTTCTGAAAGATGATCGCGATTTCAGTTGGCGAGCAACATTAAGGGCCACGACTTGGGCATTTGCCTCAGGTCGCTTAATCTCCTTAATCTTGATCTGTATCTTCTTCCCCGCTTCTTTCTGCAGCATACTACCGATCTTTTCGATGTTCGCACCACGCGTCCCGATAATGACACCGGGTCGTGAGGTATGAATCACCAGCGTAATACGCTGTGGATGACGAATAATCTCGACATCTGCGATCTCAGCGTTGCGTGTCTCGGGGCTCTTAGCCAGAAGACGACGAAGTTTTAGGTCTTCGTGCAACGTATCTGCATACTCACGCGGATCTACAAACCACTTTGAGCGCCAAGTCCGGTTAATTCCCAGTCGAAGTCCAATCGGGTTTACTTTCTGTCCCACACTACTCTCCCGTGATCTCGTCCACCACAGCGGTGATGTGACTCATTCGT
>PXEI01000347.1 GCA_003564775.1 Spirochaetaceae bacterium | reverse complement strand
GTGAGCCGTGAAATTCTGCAACACAACCGGGTGCTTGCCAATATCAAGAGTTCCTCGGTCAAGAAGGTGCTTGGAGAGCTGCAACGCCTGGCGCTTGAAGAGACGGACACCTACACCGAGTTCATTAAGCAGTACAACCGGCCACTTAAGGAAGGGTTGTACTCGGACTTCGGCAACCGTGACACCCTGCTTGAGCTTGTGCGCTACAAATCCAGCAGCGAGGAAGGATACACCAGCCTTGCTGCATACAAAGAGCGCATGCTGCCGGACCAGAAAGCCATTTACTATATCACCGGCGGCGATGAAAAGACGCTGCGAAACTCACCACTGCTTGAGGCTTACCGGGCCAAGAAAATTGAGGTGTTGATCATGGATGACGATATCGACGAGATCGTCATACCCAGCATTGGCACCTACAAGGAAACGCAGCTTAAGCCGGTGAACCGCAGTGATGCAGGTGAAGACCTGAAGGACGGCGAGGACAAGGAAAAGGAAGAAGAGGCCAAACCGGTCATTGAGAAGATCAAGAAAGCACTCGGGGAGCGGGTGAAAGACGTGGTGATCTCGGTGCGGCTTGCCGACAGCCCCTCCTGCATTGTCCTGGATGAGAACGACCCCAGCATGCAGATGCAGCAACTCTTCAAGGCCATGGGGCAGAGTGAGATGCCGGAGATCAAGCCTATTCTTGAGGTGAATCCGAACCATCCTATAGTGACCCGACTCCGTGACATAGAGGATGAAGAGTTCATTAACGATATCTCGGTGCTACTGCTTGACCAGGCGCTGCTGGTAGAGGGGTCACAGGTTGCCGACCCGGCTGACTTTGTGAAGCGACTCAACAAAATGCTGGCGCGACTCTAAGCACCACTCGAGTTAGGGCGGAAACGGAAGGACCATGGCGTTTGATATCATTATTGCGGTAGGGCGTTTGGTCCTTCTCTGTCTCTTTGGTTTTATTGTATTTCAACCGGCCGCTTTGCGCGGCCGGCTGTTGAGCCCACTTGTATTTATTACCATCAATGTCTTGTTCCCTTTGTTCTTCGTGCACCACTTTCCGACCTCCTGGGCAGATGCTGTAGATGTGGGCGGTTACTGGATGGTGGTGTTCTTCTTTGCCTGCGTGTTCTATATCGCGCTACAGGCCATGATTGGCCGCCTGCTGCTGGCTAAGTTGCCCGCGCTCAAGACGGTTGAGCATCCGCGTGAGTATCTGGCCATGTTTGCCATGCAGAACGCCGGGTACATCCCCCTGCCTATTCTTGCGGTCATAGCTCCGCGGGTTGTGTTGCTGTATATGTTCTTCTTCACCTTTGCCTTTAACCTTCTGTTCTGGAGCTTTGCGGTGTCCTACATACAGGGGCATGGCTCCGGGTTTCGGTTCAAAATGAATGTGCCGATGATTGGATTATCAGCTGGGTTGCTGTTTGCGGTCACCGGCACCTATGGGTATGTGCCGGAGTTCCTGCGCGACGCCCTGGCGCTGAATGCGTCGGTGGCTATGGATCTGGTGCTCATTGTACTTGGCGGCACCTTAGCCTCAATTCCGCGGAACAGCTTGCGCTACAGACCGGAGTTTGCGTGGTTTATTGGGTTACGGCAGGTTGCGTATCCGGCCGTCTTTCTCCTGGTGTTGTGGCTGCTGCCGCTGCCGGGCCTTTCCGGGGAGCTGGAGTGGGGGATTCGGGTGGCCTTCCTGCTGCAGGCGGTTACCCCTCCGGCAACAAACCTGCTGTTGGTTACTAAGGAGTATGGTACCGAGGAACAAGTGAATTATGGTGGAAGCATGATACTGTATAGCTATATGGCGTCGGCGGTGACTATTCCAGCCTTTCTCATTCTTGCGCGTATTCTGTTTGCGTAGCTGTCTGGTGGGGTTGTTCGCGTACTCGGCGCGGCGTTTCGCTTGAGGAGGAACACACATGCGGCATTTCCGCTTTCCACATATCCCGGCTCTTGTTCTCTGTGCGCTGCTGCTCCTGGCGGTTGCCTCTGTTGGCGAGCTTCAGGCTCGGCGCCTGCACAACGAACAGTACGAGTACTACATCGACCTGCCTGTCGGGTGGGATGTAGTTGATGTCGAGGATCTTTCCAACGTAGGTTTTGCGGACCCTGTGGGTCGTGCCGTTGTCCAGATATTTGCCTTTGAACGCGAGCGTTTCGGCAGCATGCCGGAGGTTGTGGGGTATTTTCGCAACCGGTACGACGCGCGGGGCGAGGAGTCGGAGTTTCGGTATCAGGGGTCGGCGGCCGTGCTTGCTGACCTGAGCTTTGCCGCTGGACAGCATGCGGCGCGGGGTTACTTCACCTTCATTTCCTCCGGTGAGTACTGGTACGTTGTCTCCGGCTTTGCTCCAGTGGAGTTCTATGAAACGTATCACGATACCTTGCTCTCGGCCGTAGACTCCTTTGCCCTTGGTGAGATGTCGCGCCGTTATCCGGGGCCTATTAGCCAGTTTTACTACCCATACCCGGCGCCGAACCAGCAGGAGTTCGAAATTGCGCTTGATGAGTACGCCTTGCCCTTGCCAGCCGATGAAGGTGAGATAGAGGCAAGCGAGGTGCTGATAGAACGTGAGGCACGTCTGTTAAACAACTGGTACCAACCCGGCCCGAGCGGTGGTGACTGGGAGGATGCATGGCGGCGCTTTTACCGTGCCATATACCGTGACAACTTCATGCGCCTGGCTCCACTTGTACCTGAGCTGCTGCGCTACTTTGCGCATGAGCAGATTGATGGTGACGATGTCCCGGCCGAGTTGCTGCGGTGGCTGCAGGGTTTTGCGTACCGGCGTGTAGGTGGTGAGGCCGACGTGCAACCGCCGCTTTCCAGTCTCATAAGCGGCAGCGGCGACTGTGACAGCCTGGGCGTGGTCTATGCTATTCTGCTGCATCATCTGGGCTACGACGCAATTCTCATGGTGTCGCACCGGTATGGGCATGCTTTGGTTGGGGTCGATATACCCGGCAGCGGCGCTCGTTTTCCGTTTGAGGGCCGTGAGTGGCTGGTGGCAGAACTCACCGCACCGGTAGCAATAGGCCAGATTGACCGCGACCAGGCCGACCCCGCTGGTTGGATTGGGGTCGACCTGCGCTGAGTCTGGATAGCCGTGCCGCGGGGCACGCGGTGCGCGCGCGGGTGGCCGTCTACAGGCGCAGCGACTCGAGCATCTCAAAGAAACCCGGATAGGTGATCTCGGCTACCCCGGCGTTGTGTATGACAATGGGTGACT
>PXEI01000150.1 GCA_003564775.1 Spirochaetaceae bacterium | reverse complement strand
GCCTTCGTGGTTGAGTACCGCAGGATTGCTCTACGGCCGGAACTGGATGTATTATTGTCTCAGGAGCCAAAGAGATGGGTAAGCAGGTGCGAGAGGCGCTACATGACAATGGGGCTGAATAGCGAACTAGTGACCGCAATCCGTGCCCGCCGGTCGGTGCGGAGTTACCGAAATGAGCCGCTCTCCCCGGATGACGAGTCCTTCCTACGCGCGTTGGTAGATGAGCTCTCAGAAGCCGAGGGGCCCTCCGGCACCAGGCTGCGGCTGTTGCTCAGCACAGAGCTGGAGCTCTCCGGCAAGGTTGGCACCTATGGCGTGATCATGGGCGCTCGCAGTTATGTGGGTGCGGTTACTACGAATACTCCAGGGTCGATGCTGGATCTGGGCTACCTGTTTGAGCGCATGGTGATAGAGCTCACCGCGCGCGGCCTGGGTACCTGCTGGCTCGGCGGCACCTTTGACCGAAAGAGCTTTGCTGCCGGGGCCGACCATGCCCAGGGTGAGATCCTGCCCATCATTACTCCGGTCGGCTACCCCGCAGAACGCAGCGGCCTCCAGGACCGCTTCATGCGCACCATGGCCGGCTCGGACCGCCGCAAACCCTTTGGTGAACTGTTCTTTGACGGCAGCTTTGACAGGCCGCACGCGCCACCCGCGGCTGCTGGCCCGTGGGCCAAGGCACTTGAGCTGGTGCGCATAGGCCCCTCGGCCTCCAACAAGCAACCGTGGCGCGTGGTTCTTGCGCCCGCCGGTGCCGCGTCACCAACAGCGGCCCACATCTACCTGGCCCGGACGCCCGGCTACATCGGCACCAAGCTTGGCTTTGATATTCAGCGCATCGACATCGGCATAGCCATGTAACACCTCCAGGCCGCCATGAGCGCAAGCGGCCACCAGGGACGCTGGGAGTTCGCCGACCCCGGTATCGACCCAGACTCCGATATCGCCCCGCCTTCTCCCCCAGACGAGCACACCGAGTACGTGGCAACGTACTTATAAGTCCATACATATAAATAGATTGACAGAAATGACAATGCCAGTGCATATTTAGTAGACATATGATTGCACGAGCCGGAATCGATACCCTCAAGGAGCTGATTCGCTTTTTCCCTGCTGTCGCTCTCGTCGGGGCGCGCCAGACGGGGAAGACAACACTCGTACAGGCCATCTTCCCTGACTACTCCTACGTTTCGCTGGATGTCCCCAGTGAGGCGGCGCTGGCCGAGCACGATCCCGATGCGTTTTTCGCGCTTCATCCGGCACCGGTTATTATTGACGAGGTTCAGTATGCTCCGGGGCTTTTTCGGCACCTGAAAGTTCAGATAGACGCATCCCGACATGAAATGGGGCGCTTCATACTGACTGGGAGTCAGAAATTTGGGTTAATGAAGTCCCTCTCGGACAGTCTTGCCGGTCGTGTGGGAATTCTCAGTCTGGAAGGATTGAGTTTTGCAGAGTTGCAAGCGGCGCATTTAGGGGGCGTGCGGTCATGGTTGCACCGAGGGGGCTTCCCCGAGCTGTGGCGGCTCCCGGAATTCCCGGCCCGGCAGTTCTACGCCTCCTACCTCGCAACGTATCTGGAGCGCGATGTTCGCCAGCTGCTGAATGTTGGTGACCTGCGCGACTTTGAACGCTTCATCCGTGTTCTTGCGCAACGGCATGGGCAGCAACTGGACTACAGCGCAATTGCAAATGGGATTGGCGTTGGCGCCCGCACCGTCAAGGCATGGATCTCGGTACTGGAGGCATCGAACCAGATTTTCCTCCTTGAACCATGGCATGGGAATGTGGGGAAACGCATTCTGAAAAAGCCCAAAGTCTACTTTGCCGACAGTGGGCTGGTCTGCTGGCTGCTGGGTATTGAGGCGGAGAGTCTGGATCATTCGCCGTTCGTGGGGCCAATCTGGGAAGGCGCTGTGTACGCCGAGCTCCGCCGCCAGGCAGGTGCCCATGGCCTCAACCGAAGCTTCTACTACTATCGTGACAATGAAGGCACCGAGGTTGACTTCCTGGTTCTTGGCGGCGGGGCCCGCTTTGTAGAGGCAAAGTGGACACAGTACCCCACAACTTCGGATACACGAAACTTGAAAAGGCTTGCCGAGCTTGCTCACGGCGGTTCCTCACCGGAGTTGCGAGACCCTACTCTCTGGATACTCTGCAGGACGGAACAGACGTACCCAGTTCAATCGGGGGCTTTGGTCAGCGCAGCGGGGCTGAGTAGCATCCGTGAGATTCTGACCTGAACTATGACATAGCGTGGGCGCGGCACATTGCCTCCGCGCGACTGCATTATTGACACCGAACCATATAGTGGCTATCTTGAACCACCGAGGTGATGCATGGCGTCAATTACTATTCATTCCATAGATGCAGCACTCAATGAGCGTTTGACACAGGAGTCACGGCGCCGGAACAAGAGTAAGAATCAGTTGATTAAGGAGCTCTTGTCCAAGGAAATGGGCCTGCCGGTGGGGGATTCTTACGCGGACGACTACCGTGAGTTTTGCGGCGTCTGGACGGTGGCGGAGGCTGCCGAGTTTGAGAAGAGCCAGGCGGACAACTCCCGCCTTGACCCAGAGGACTGGTTGTAGTGAGCCGCGTCCTGCTGGATACCAATGCATATTCCGCCCTCATGGCCGGAGACACTCGCATTGCCGACATACTTGCACAGAGCGAGGCGGTTCTGCTGTCGCCGGTTGTAATTGGTGAACTCTATGACGGTTTTCTGGGTGGATCCCGCAACCTGGAGAACCGGAGAATCTTGCATCAGTTTCGTTCCAAGCCGCGTACCGTGTGTGTTCCCATTACCGACGCCACCGCAGAATGGTTTGCCCAGATCAAGCGCAGCCTGCGCCGGAGCGGCCAGCCAATACCTATCAACGACGTCTGGATTGCAGCATCCTGCATGGAGCACGGGGCCCGCCTGCTGAGCCTTGACCACCACTTTGACGCGGTGGACGGTCTGCTGGTATGTAGCTAGTTGTTTACTGGCCGCCGCACAGCAGGGCGTCTTCCCGCGGATCAAAGCTTTGGTTGAGGTCAAAACAGAGGTTGCCTTCATAGGCGGGAGGGTCCTCGCCGGAGCCGGTTATTACGAATGACGCAAGTGAGACTTCGCCATTCTCATCCAGGCCCAGAGCCAGGGAGCCAAAGAACCGCGTATTACTGTATCGGTTGGTGCCGCCTAGCCAGGTCAGCCCTCGCTCCAGGTCATTCTCTGCTACGCTAAGCGACGCG
>PXEI01000151.1 GCA_003564775.1 Spirochaetaceae bacterium | reverse complement strand
TAATGCGCGGGTCGATGTAGGCATACAGAATATCGACGAAGAGATTCACTACACTAAAGGTCAGTGCAAGCAGAAGTACTCCGCCTTGCACAACCGGGTAGTCGCGTTGGCGAATAGCGTCAACCATAAAGCGTCCGACGCCGGGCCAGGAGAATATCGTTTCGGTGAGAACGGCCCCTCCGAGGAGGTAACCAAACTGAAGTCCAATAACGGTAACTATAGGAATAAGGGCGTTCTTGAGGGCGTGTTGGTTAATGACCACCCGCTCGCTCAGGCCCTTTGCCCGTGCGGTGCGGATGTAGTCCTGACGTACAACCTCAAGCATACTCGAACGTGTCATACGAGTAATGATTGCTGCCGAACTTGTGCCAATAGTCAATGCCGGGAGTATGAGGTGCATGAAGGTGCCATAGCCGCTTGACGGCAACACTCCCAAAACAATAGAAAATAGAAGGATCATCATCATGCCTTGCCAGAAGTTTGGCATGGATACCCCGACAAGAGCTAGCGCCATGGACATTCCGTCAAACATCGAGTACTGCTTGGTAGCAGACACAATGCCTATCGGAATACCCATCAACACCGCGACCAGCACACCGGCAGCAGCTAGCTGCAAGGTTGCCGGAAACCGCGCGTAGAGTTCGTCAAAGACTGGACGCCGCGTGACAAGCGACCTGCCCAGGTCTCCGCGTGCAGCGTTAAACACAAAGCTACCGAACTGGACTACAAATGGTTCATTCAAGCCCATACGCTCGCGCATTGCTTCAATCTCGGCTTCCGGTGCGCGCTCACCCAGCATTACGCGGACGGGGTCGCCGGGTGTAAAAAACATGATCGTGAATACGACGAAGGACACGCCGAGCATGACCGGAATCAGCAGGAATAGTCGTCGTAGTATGTACTTGTGCATCTGCAATCCTTCCACGGAATGTAGCGTCGGGCCGCATGGGCGACCCGACGCTCAAGCAAATTCTGAAAGCGAGAAGTTTTTTAGTTGTTGCGAACCTGGTACAGAATGTGATGCCCGGCGGCGTGTGGCTGAAAGCCCTCAACGTAACTCCGGGTAGCATTCAGGTCGTCACGGAAGGCAAGGAATACCCAGGGGGCGTCCTCAAACACAATTTCCTGAGCACGGTAGTATGCGGCTTCGCGCGCGGCAGGATCGGGATCAGCCTTTCCAACATCGAGCAGCTCATCAAGCTCATCATTCCCATAGAAGGTGCGGTTGCCCGCATCACCAAACTGGCTCGAGTGGAACAACGAGTACATTCCATAGTCGGCGTCACCGGTTACGGCTACCCATCCAAGCATGAACATGTCGTGCTCACCCTGAGCGGTGCGGTCGAGGTACGGTGCAAACTCCATGATTTCAATAGAGGCATCAATTCCAACGGCGGCAAGCTGTTCCTGGAATATTTCGGCATACATTACGCGAACCGGGTTGTCGTTGGTCCACATAGAGGTTGAGAACCCATCTGCATAACCGGCCTCGGCAAGCAGCTCACGCGCGCGGTCGGGGTCATATCCATACCCCGGCAGGTCTCCACGGGCAAACTGCACCATAGGGGCCAAGGGGCCGCGTGCTGCGGTAGCGAAACCCTCGAACGCAACATCGGTTGCCTGCTCAACGTTCAGCGCATAGTTAATTGCCTGGCGCACGCGAATGTCGTCAAAGGGCTCTTTGTTCATGTTGAAGCCCATGTAGAAGGTGGTCAGGCCTTGGGTCTGGAAGGCTGTGACAGTATCAAGTGCGGCAAGCTCTTCAAAGTCGTTCGGGCCGACGTCATAGACAATGTCCGCTTCACCGGTCTCAAGTGCAATTGCGCGGTTGGCGTCCTCGGCAATGAAACGGAACACGACTTGTTCGCTTGCGGCCGGGCCACGGTAGTGATCTTCAAAACGGTCAAGGGTAATGCGGTCACCAGAGCGCCACTCAGTGAACTGGAACGGGCCTGTGCCAACCGGGTTGCGACCGTAGTCCTCGCCCGCCGCACGTACTGCGGTCTCGTTGAGAATTGAGGCGGCGGTATGACCAAGATGAGTAACAAAAGGGCCAAAGGCAAAGTTGAGAGTCATGCGAACCGTGTAGTCATCTACAACTTCAACTTCATCAAGTGCAGCAAACAGAAATGCTGCAGGGGCTCCCTCGGAACGCATGCGGTCAAAGGTGAACTTCACGTCGGACGCAGTCAACTCCTCGCCGTTGTGAAACATTACACCCTGGCGCAGGTTGAACACAAACTCTGTCTCACTGACAACCTCGTAGCTCTCGGCCAGGCCGGGAATCACTTCAAGATCGGCAGTTTGGTACATGAGCGTATCGTAGATCTGCTTCATGACACGAGCTGAAGGCTGGTCGTTGGTGGCATGCGGGTCAAGCGAACGAGCGTCGCTCGGCATAACAACCGCAAGGGTTCCTTGATTCTCGGCCTTTGAGTTCGGATCTGCCTGGGCGCATCCGAGCGTAAGGCTTGCAATTGCGATAACGGCAAGTACTGCCGCAAGGGACAGCAAAGCTCTTCTCATAATGTGACTCCTTTTATTTGTCTCAAATGGTAGGTTGCTGGGACTGAGTGAGCCTATATGGTGAAATGGAGCTTTGTCAAGAAGAATCGCGACTCTATTCGGGCGACCACCCGACCGCCTGAGGGTCTGACTAACCGACCACCTGACGGCGTGACACCCGACCGCTCAAGAAACCCCAACTTGCCCGGATGACCTCCTTCTATCTATACTCTTTGACATGAAGCCAACACTCGGAGTTTATCTCAACCTGAATGATACCTGGCGTCAGCAACTTGCTCAGCTGAGTCACGACTTCCCTGATCTGGAGCTTGTCATAGGAAAGGATGACGTTCTGTCCCACATTTCCAGGATTACGGCACTGGTGGCGGTGCCAATGCCGGAGGAGGAACTGCGGAAGGCAGAAAAGCTCACAGCCCTCTTTGTTCCCTTTGTTGGACTCAACCATCTTCCGCACCGGCTTCTCAGCGAGCGCGGCGTTCGTGTTTTTAACGTTCATGGCAACGCCGAGTCGGTTGCCGAGCGAGCCCTGGCCCTAACACTGGCGTTCCTGGGTAGGGTGGTGGAGCTGCACAAGGACCTACAGGAACACGAGCGGTGGCATGGGTTTTGGGCTCGAAAGGGGATAGAGGACGGATGGAGCTCCTTGTACAGGCGCCCCTGCACCATCTTTGGAACTGGGGCAATAGGACGTGAGCTGGCAAAACTCCTGCATGCCTTTGGG
>PXEI01000413.1 GCA_003564775.1 Spirochaetaceae bacterium | reverse complement strand
GCTTTCAAATTACCGATGGCGGGGGATATGACGACTACGCGCACTGGCGACGCACCCACTTCCGTCCCGAGCAAATCGAGGATGACAGCGTGAGCGGTCCGAATGCCGATGCCGGAGCCGCGGTTGGTGAGACCAGAGGGTATACGAATTTCGAGCGGTACACCTTCTCCGGTCCCCCAACCATTGGCATGGAGCCTGACGCGGTGGAGCCGAAGGATCTTCTGATTTTCCTCACCCTGCGTACGGATATTGGCGATTACAACGTCGCTACTGAAACCACCACCGATCTGCGGGCGGACACCTGGGGTCAGGGCGGACTACAATTGATCGATACCGAACGCGTGTTTCATGATCCCGGACTGGAGCGGCGCACCTACCGCATCACCCATGCGGACGACGGCCCGTTTTTCATCCGCGCCTCCGCGACGCTGATCGCCCCCTGAAGGCTTAAAACCCCATCCCTTGTCGGGGCCGGATATGGCGTAAAATATATGCCCGGATTAAAATCAACCGTAATATGCTGTCGATTGTGCGGCACCGTCGATCCGCCGGGTGAAAACCAGCACGGGATAGGTTTCGGAGGACTGGAGGGCGGGCATCGGCGGCAGGCTGACAGGGGTGCCGCCGCAGGCAAAAATCTGGAAGTTGGTCAGTCGGCTGCCCGGCGGCACAAAATCCGACGCGGCTTCGGGATGATTGGCTCCGCCTTCGAGGTGGGCAAAAACACTTTTTCTCCCTCCACGCTGGGGGAAACCGGTGCATTCTCATCAATCGTCAGAAAGGGGGAACAGGGCATCATAGATGAGATCTGAATAAAATTGCCCTGGTAATAAACCAAGTCGTATCCGGTAACAGAATAAGCGGGTGAAGTGCGCGGAGGAACTCCCCCATTTTAATCAGGCCTCAGCTGCAAACACCTTTTCCACCGCTGCGGCACGGGCGTGGAAAATTTTCTCCAGCTGAGGCTGATAAAAATACCTGTGCCCGAACGGACAGCCGTATACCTTGTAACGAACTTCATCCAAAATACGGGTGCCGCCATCCGCAGCTTCAAATCCATGCCTGTGAATCCAGGCGCGGTAAGGGCCTTTGATCATGGTGTCCTGAAAGGATTCATTTGGCGTCACGCTGTCAATCCTGGCTTTCCACTTCAGCGGAATCCCCGCCACCTGTAATTTATACGTGAGCACATCTCCGGCGGACATGGTTTCCTGAAACGGCTCAAGCATCCGCATCCGCCGCTCCGGCGGGGTGAGTTTGCCCAGGTTTGCAGGACGTTGAAAAAAATCAAACACGTCCTCAACCGGACGGGCGATCCACTGCGAGGCGGTCAACAGCCGGAAGCCTCTTTCGTCAGTGGAAAACGAAAGGGTGAAATTCTCATAAGCGTTCATACTATTAAATCGTGACGGGAAGATAATCCTAACAACTGTTCTCCATTCTGTTTTCATAGAGTTTTTCATGGAATCCAACCCTGCGGGCCATGATCTTCCGGCGGCTTTGAGCCCCCAAAAAGATCAACGATGCGATGCATCGCCTTATCTTTTTTAGGTCTAAATGATGATTTACAAACGACAACGCACGCTGCGTGAATTCCTGGATATCTTTGAAGGGTCTGTAAGAAGTGTGGATTTTCAGAAGCGGCTCTTTCTGTATTGCCAGGAGGAAGCTGAACCGTCTTATGCCTTTGTTCCGTACCGTTTTGGATGTTTTTCGTTTACCAGCTATGCCGACACGCGGAAATTGATCGAAAAAGGCCTTTTGTCGAACGTGGACGATTGCTGGCAGTTAACACCGGAGGGGCGTGCTGAAACCGGACGGCTTGCAGAGGCCCGGAGGATCGCGGTCAAGGTCCGGAACCGTTTTCCCCAACGCGGTGACCCGCTGGTGGCCGAAGTTTACCGCCGCTATCCCTGGCACGCAACCCGAAGTGAAATCGCATGAGCCGGAAATACGGGTTTTCAAAGGGTGTCCTCTCCCGAACCTGCGAGGCGCTCGGCATTCGGTACGAGCACCTGCCCGAACTTGGCATTCCTTCTGAAGAAAGGCGCGAACTCAACTCACAGGCAGACTATGATGCTCTTTTCGAAAACTATGAGCGGGATCATCTGCCGGAACAGACTTCGGCCCTGGCCCGCATACGCTCCTGGGTTGACGAGGGAAACCGGGTGGCATTGACCTGCTTCGAGCTTCATCCACACCAATGCCACCGTCATTGCGCGGCGGAGGCGCTCGCGGAGCGGTACGGCCAATCCTGCGAGGCGACGCATCTCTAAAGAAAGCGGGATGGGAATGGACACGGAAAAAGTTCTGATCACCGTCAAAACCTATCCAACCCTGTCCAAGACTCATGTGGAGCTGGTGTGTATCGCAGGATTGCGGGAGGATGGAAGCTGGATTCGACTCTATCCGATCCCCTTCCGATTGCTGGATGAGGGGACGCGATTCACCAAATGGCAATGGGTGCGTTTGCCCGTGGCGCGAAGGACGAAAGACCATCGGCAGGAATCCTTCAGCCCCGCCGATCTGGAGCGCCTCGAAATGCTGGAGAAAATTGGAAAACGCTCGACAAACCCATCGACAGGGCGATTTGTTCAGGGAGCAGGAGGATTCCCGTGGGTTTATTCCCGCAGATGTATTCCAAGCCCTTCCTCCTCACCCTGCACTGCGCCCCCTGGAGGAGGGAGTGATCTCCGCCCGAAAAGCCAAGGACTTGGCAATGACCTTGGAGGAAGTAGGGGAAGTCTTCGACACCTATCGGCTTCCCCGGACTTATGGTTTGTAGAGGGAAGAAATTATTTTCACGTCAAACAGACACAAGCAAGTGGGCGATTGTAAAGGTTCGGCCCCGTAACTGATGCTGGGTTTCATCTATCAGATATTCTCCTCTTGAATAAGAAGAGCGTTCAAAATTGGTTCCAGTTTTCAAAGAAAGTTTTTCCCGGTACTCCGTGACCCGTTCGGCTATTTTCCCACGCGCCAGATTCAGCTTTCCGTCAAAGACGAATCCCAGCATTGCGCCAAATCTTTGTGTTTCAGCGTATTTACCATCCACAAAGCACATCATGCCCTGATCTCCGTCAACGTATTCACTGACAAGGGATGCCCACCCGGATTGAAAGCTGACGTGTAGACGCTTCGCTTCGATTGCAAAATAGGTTCGATCGCCACCGGGGCAAAGAAAACAAATATCAACGCGACCTGAAACGGAGGGATCGTCGATCCGGTCATTAAGCACAGGAAATTCAGGCACCAGAGTAAAGGGTGCGTCCCGCAGCCTTTTGTCCATGCGAATCCTCTTGCACAAGCGGATTGATAGGTGGTTTTCATTTTCGGTGGCATGCTGTTTTTCAAGAGTTTTGGCATGATCCAGCACGAGATAAAGCAGGCCCGGGATCTCTTCCTCTGGAAATAGCGGGATGCACGTACTAACGTTCAACGAGCACCCCCGGAAATCTGACGGGCTTGGGCGATGTGAGCATGAATTTCCGCGGCATCGTTGAGTGCAGCGGTACGTGTCCAATTGACGAGGGCTACCGGCTTGAATAAATGTATCGTAGATCCATCAAACAATATCAGCCCCCGAAGGTAATCCAATCGTCCCACAGTGGTTGATGCGGATGCAGCCAAGCCTAAAAGTTTCCTTATGGTCTCGTCGGTTAGAATCCGGGCCTCAAACGGCACGGCCTTTTCTCCGAGTGAGATCGTCACGCAGGCCATTTCCGTCGCCTCATGCACGCCGCCGGAGACCGACGCGCGAACCGTTGCTTTTGCATTCTTTGCCCAGGCGTTCAGGGTATTTTGTAAGATCTCGGCATACGGGACCAGGCCTTGGTGATACAATCCGATTCGATTGCGATGAACCGGTTCCTGTGCGGGAATGACGCTGTGCAGATTGTTTGGCGTGGCACTTGGAATCGAAACTGCGATCGTATCTTCGATCAAGGCGATTTCTTGGTCGGTCAGATCGAAGTACGCATAGATTGACGACTCCAATTCATCCTGTAACTTTGAAGCCCATATCCTGCGGTCCTCCTGAAATTTCGATTCTTCCAATTCATTTTTAAGAATCTTCGATTGGGTCTCAACTCTATTCGCAAGCCTTCTAACTCTCCTGGCAACGTTTTCGACGATATCTTGCGTTTCATTGGTCAAGCCGACTCCGCCGGGCAAGGGCAGTGGCAATCGCATCAATTCGCTGAACAAAACCTTGTCCCGTTCCGTTCCCCAATTGGCCGCGGTATGAAAAAGGAAATAACGGGCAAGTTTGGAGCGCAGGTAAACGGTTACAAATAGCAGCAAGTCCTCATCCTCCGCCGGTGCGCTTATGGATTGAAGCGAATCTTGAAATACAACCTTGGTTGCGCTGAACGCCACTTTCGGCATCGTGTCTTGACCGATTCCCTGGCTAATCAAGATCAGGGGAGGAGAAAATATACTGTCTTCCGGTCGTCTCCTTAGTAATTCTGTTGAGGCCTCGATGTCACCCAGATGTTCGCGTAACTCAACGGTGTCGGCAGGCAAGAGTATCATCAAGGGGAAAGATTTCTTTGCCGGTATAAACGGGGTGTTTTCGCTCCAAGGATTTTGAGTTCCAGAGGGATAGCGGTCATTGGATTCGGCTTTCAAAGGATAAAAAGGTTGGAACCCCTGACCGCTAACCCAACGTTTTTTTTCTCCCGGTTTTCCCGCGAGCCCCCCCAACTTCGGAAAGCCCTCAAGGAATTCGAGAAATTTGATGTCCCTCGGGCTTCCCCAGAGATGATTTTTCCAAACCACGGGAGCGGCTTGGTGTCGGGCCGCATGTAACAAACGTTGGATTGAAATCGATTTACGGTCCGTGGGCGCTACCGGGATAAGACCTTCACGCGCAGACGTGCGGGTAACTTTGGGGACGACGTACTCCACCCTGTCCTGTGGATCAACCATGGGGTCATTCCGAAAACGCACAATCATACAGGGACACTTAGCTTCTTCGAATAAGATCTTACGATAATCCGCTAATTGAACCACTTCCTCAAGACAAATTTCCCTTATCCATTCCGCTTGGAAGGTATTCGTCTTTTCGTTGAGAAAGGTCTTGGAGGGAAGGAGCACACTTGCGAGGCCATGCCTCTTTAGATGCGCGGGAATTCTGCGTGCGAATTGATGGTGCAGCCCTTTCACCGCTCCACGATCCGCCCAGGGGGGATTGCCGACTATGAACTCCATATCCCCGGGAAGTTCTCCGGCAGGTTTCAAAAAGTCATCCTCGTGGATTACAGGAATTTCCGGTGCCGGTGAATTTTGATCAGGATGAAACCTCAGAATGTTGGGCAATTTCCCTTTGCGCGCGATGTATTGGTTAATATCGGGTGGGTCGAAGCAATCGAGAAAAGCGAGATAAAGACTGAAACAGGTGATGCGACAGGCGGTTGGATTTTTGTCGACACCGCGTATCTGATCACGCAAAATGGACTTCAGCGCGTCGGCTTTTTGACTGTATCCGGCCTTGGGATGTTCGAGCAACCACGTGCCGGCGAGGCGATTGAACAGAGTGACGAGAAAAATGCCGGAGCCGCAAGATGGATCGAGAAAAGATTTTCCTTGAAGGGAAGCGCAATCACGTACGGCAAGATCAATCACGGTTTCCGCAAGGAACCGAGGAGTGTAGTATGCCCCCTGACTCCGCTTTCCCGGCTGGTCTTCGATTTTAAGGAAATCCTCGTAGACCGCGCTGATGACTTCCACGGGAATCATGCTGAAATCATAAGCCCAGAAATTGAGCGTATAGTGTCCGCTGCCCAGATCATGGCCGCTAAAAAAATCTGCAACCTGTCGCAAAGCCTCTTCGTTCAATCGGCGGCATTCGGTCAGGGTGGCGGCTTCGAACATGTTGCCGTTGAACTGATCCCGCAGAGTTTGAAAGATGCGCAGTAAAGCCTCTCGTTTTTTAGTCACCGTCTTTAACCGCCAAAGCATATCCCCGAGGTTAGGCCCATATAACGTTTTCAAACCCGCCAATTCCGGAAGGTTGATGATAGCCCGATCCGTGAGGTAGGCAACGAAAAGAAGCCTGGCCAGAAACACATGCGCGGTTTCCACGGGAAGTCCGCATTTTTCGCCAATCAGTTCGTTTCGTAAAGTCCGGAGATTATGAATGAGAAAGGCATCAACGGCGGCATCGGGATCAAATTTTTGACCATGTGCACGATAATATGCGCCTGTTCCAAGTTGCAAGAGGAAGCTATGTAATTGGAGCGCGTAGCGTGTCCTATCCATCGTTTCGACAAGTCCCGCAAGTTGCCCATCTTCTGATATCGCTTGCCCTGGCTTGGCTGTGGCGGAAAAAATACGCACTTGGGTGGTGTCAACCAGGACAAAAACGGTCGCCAAACCATGATTCCAAAAGGTGCAATGCAGTTTTGCGGCCTCTTCTGCGCTGACGCGCTGATCCCGGACACTCAAATACAGAGTCGGCACCCCCTCAACGCAAAGGATACCGTTTAGCTTTAGCGCACGCCAGGCGCGGTTCATCGCGAGCCAGTATGGAGCGAGGGAGCTGTCCTTGCGGAGTTCTCCAATGGAGGCGTAAAACATCATACCTTCCGGTGCGTCCCGGTGGGCATTGATAAGGGTTTTACGGTCAGTGGCGGTAACGTTTGTCATAAACTATCAGCGGATTGTCCTCAAAATGGCTCTGGCCACTCCCTGGATCTTAAGTTCGGATATGGGCGTTAAAGTTTTGTAACGGGCATTCTCGGGTTTCAGGTAGCATTTACCGTTCTTTCGCACAAAGGTTTTAAGTGTCGTTTCTTGATCGATCAGCGCAGCTACCATATCCCCCGCACGAACCTCGGCACTCCCGTCAATAATCGCGGTATCGCCCTCATACACTCCGCGCCCAATCATAGAATCACCGGTAACGACCAGAGCATAGGTGTGATTATTCGGCTCGAACCCAAGCATTTGACCACATAAAGTCAGCTTGGGTCCCTCGAAGTTATCCGTGTGCACCGGATACCCCGCGGTTACAGCGCCGAGAACCGGAATATGGTGCATATGCACGGAAGATCCTGCATGCTCGGACTTTAACCTGATTGATCTTGTTTTTTTGGGATCGCGAACGATCCAGCCTTTTTTTTCCAATACGTCGAGATGATCACACACACCGCGTGTGCTTTTCAGCCTAAAGTGGTCGGCTATCTCCTGCACGCTAGGCACTTCACCAGACGCGAGGGAATCGCGAATGAATATAAAAAATTCCTCTTGGCGTGGTGTAAGGGTTTGCACAATGCTACTTATATAAGTAGTATTGCTCTTGTTCAACCTTTCTTTTTATGAAAATTGGTGAAAATCCACCCCATACAATCCCGCCACAATCGCGTTCATCTCATTCTCCTTGTTTTCGATGACCTGATCCAGATCGGTGATTTGCTGGTCGAGGTGGAGGATTTTGCTTTTTAGACCTTGATCCTGGGTTTGCTTTAGATTGAGGAGGTCGTTGAGTAGTTTTTTGCCGTTGTAGGCTTCGGTGACGTTGCGGGGGCGAAGGGTGTGGCGCCATTGGGCGGCGAGGAAGGGGGTGTCGGGTTTATCGTAGAGGGTGATGGCGGGGCGGTCGTTGATGTGAAGGATGATTTGGTCGTCGGTGTTTTCGACCTTGAGGCTGGCGCCGGGCTGGAGGAGGACGTCGAGGGTGTCGAGCTGTTCGCTCAGTAGTTCCTCGTGCTTTGCTTTGGACCAGGCTTTGGCTTGGGTTTTGTTGAGGCCTTTGGGTTGCTCGGAATGATCCTGGAAGGAGGTTTTGGTTCCCACGGCGGCCCAGATCCAGTCGGGACCGGGTTTGGGTTTGAGGTCTTCGGTTTGGGAACCGTTCAGGCGGGCGTCGAGCGCGTCCACCAGGTCGCGGCGTTGGGTGTGCAGGGTCTGCAAGTCTTTGGCGAGGTCTCCGACCTGTTTGCGCTCTTCGGGACTGGCGTCGGGGATGGGGATGGGGGCGATGAATTGTTTGTTGGCGGATCGATAATCGTTCTGAAAGGGCTTTGAAGTCAATCGCCAATAGAAATTCGCAGGTTTTGAATTCAGGATTGCTGCGAGATAGGGTAGGTCTTCGGGATCGTTGGGAAGAATGCCTCCCACATCCACGTTGTCCATCACCACTGATCCACTCTCGTCAATCGTGCAAAACAAGCTTTGGATTAAACGAGGCACAAGCAACTTGGGAAAATGCTGTTTGTCTATGTTCTGGTTTCTACCGAATCGGTACCACTGGTCATCGTTGAATTTCGATTTCTCCCTTGCCCTAAGTGCTTTCTCATTTTCGTTGAGGTAGCTCCAGGCTTTTGGGAAGATTTGCTCCATTTCTGATTGTGCTATCAACGTGGTTTTGTCCGATCCGACATGATATGGATACAAAACGTAGGTATTGGTTTTGGGGTTCTGATACTTCCGCACGTCTGTACCAGAAACGATTGGCCGCATGATACCATCCTCTATCAACACTTCTACCCCAGAACGAGTGGCATACCTGCCGGGAGCGGGTTTTTTGAGGTGATAAATATCATCCGCACTTGTTTGCACGCCAACGACAATCGCCTTGCATAGGTCTTGCAAGGGTTTCCCCGCCTTGCTGATCTGTTCCATGCGCAGGCGTTCGTCGGCGGAGACGAGGTGCCAGGATTCGGTGTCGCTGAATTCGGAGTAGGGTGTTTTCTCCGCCTCACTCCAATGCACATGCCCGATGTTGCCGTCGGGAGCGAAGGCGCAGGCGATGTGGGGGGAGGGGGAGCCGTGGAAGAACTGGAGGGCGGTGTAGGTGATGGCTTCTTCGAAAATCTGGTGGGACTTGAAGTCGAGCCATCGGTCGAGGGCGCCCTTTTCTTTGATGTGTTTGCGGAGGGACTGGCCGTAGTCGTTGACCATCCAGACGTTGGGGGCGATGTAGCCCATGCGTCCCTTGGGGTGGAGTAGCTGGATGCCTTTTTCGATGAAGGGCAGGTACATATCCCAGTTGCGGGATTCCGCGCTGGTGTAGTGGTTGGAGATATAGGTGGCGACTTCGGCCTGGGCGCGGCGGAAGTGCTGGAGCTTGATGTAGGGGGGATTGCCGATGACGCAGTCGAAGCCGCCGCGTGAAAAGACCTCGGGAAAGGCTTCGGCCCAGTCGAAGGCGTTGACGCGCTCTTTCTCGTCCTCGCTGAAGAGGTCGAGCTGGCGGGGGGCGTAGAAGTCGGATGCGACGAGGCTGTTGCCGCAGCGGATGTTGCGGTCGAGGGCGCAGAGGGGTTTGCCGGGGGCGGCGGTGTGCAGCCAGAGGGCAAGTTTGGTGATTTCGACGGACTCGGGGTTGATGTCCACGCCGTAGAGGTTGTGGGAAAGGATGGAGCGGATGATGGAGTCCTGATCGAAGAGACCGCGCTGGCCTTCGAGGCGTTCCTGTTCGGCGGCGATCCACTGGTGTTCGGCCATGAGGCGGTTGAGGGCCTGGATGAGAAAGGCGCCGGAGCCGCAGGCGGGATCGACCACGCGGAGGTGTTCGAGGCGGGCGCGGTAGTCGCGGAGGAAGTCGCGGTGCCGTCCGGCGGTTTTGGCGCTGCGGCGTTTGTCTTTCTGGAAGACGCGGTATTCGGCGATGGCGCTGTCGTCAAGCGGCGGCAGGTCGGCGTATCCGAGTTCGCTTTTGATGTCGGCCAGGCGGGTGCCGACGGTGTGTTCGACGATGTAGTGGGTGACCCATTCGGGGGTGTAGTACACGCCGTCGGTTTTGCGTTTGGAGAGTTTGTTGATGGAGGGGCGGTCGTCGGCCTCGGCTTCCATGATTTCGAGTTCGGTGATGGACTGCTCGAAGATGCGGCCGAGGGTGTAGAGGTTGATCATCCGCTCCCCGGAGCCGTCGCGGTGGCCGAAGTTGTAGGCGGCGGAGAAGTAGAGGAGGGTGAGGGGATGGCGGGTGAGACTTTTGCCGTCGGCACCCTGTTGTTCAGCGCAGAAGACGCGGGTGGGAATGTGAAGGGATTCGAGGTCGGGGTCGTTTTCGAAAAGCCCTCCGTTGAAGTGGCCAATCTCATGCGGACCGAATTTTCCGCCGTCGCGCATGGCGAGGAAGAGGCGTTTCATGTGATCCCAGCAGGCGGAGTCGTCGGGATTGTAGTAGCGGCTGTTGCTTTCCTCGATGAGGAGGTCGCGGAGAAGTTCGGGCGGATAGCGGAGGGTGTGGCCCATGTCCTCGCAGAACAGGATGAAGATACAGCGGTCGAGAAAACGCTGGGTGAGCCGGACAAGTTTGCCGCGGGAGCCGCTGTAGTCGGGGTTGGCGGCGCGAATGGACTGGTACACGTGTTCGCGGTAGGCGCGGTACTCGTGGTAGAAGGTTTTCTCAATGGCCTTTTCGCGGGTAACCTGGTCACGCAGAAGGCTGTCGAGAGCGGTATCGCCGCGTTTGGCGAGCAGGAGGTCGGGTTGGAACAGCCGCTGAAAAACGAAACGGCGGAAGCGGGAGGTGTCGGTATTTCCCAGCAAGGCGGGCACCCGGGGGGCGGGGCTCTCGGAGAGCACAAAGCATTGGTACTGGGCTTTGCCTTTGACTCTGGAATAGAGTCGGAATTCGCGCATGTCGGTGACGAGGGCCCAGGCGGGGGAGACGAGCGCGTCGCGGTCGCGGGAGGCGTGGGCCTCGTGGAGGTAATCGAAGGCCTGATCCACGGGGGAGCGGGGGTTGCCTTTGCGGGGCTGGCGGGCGTCGAGACCGGAGCGGATGTCCTTGAATTCGCACAGCACCTGCGGCACCCCGTCGGTCCCAGTGCCGAAATGACCAAGGGCGAGGTCGGCACGGCCCTGTCCGCCGGTTTGTCCGGCGCGGTCCACCTCGAATTGGGGACGGCAGGTGTAGTGGCCTTCGGAGTCACCTCCCTGAAGCGCATATCCCCAGGTTTCGACAAAGAAGCGCTGGATGAAGGCGGTTTCGGATGCGGTTTCTTTCAGCACCTCGCGTCCGGCCCAGGCGTTGAGCCGGGCTTCCAACTCCGCCTCTTGAGGGCTTCCCTTGAAGTCTTCGTACTCACGGGACCAGTGGGAGGCGAGAAAAGCGTCGTCGAGGAGGGGTACCATATGACAATACCGGGAATTAGAGGCAACTGTAGTTCATCCTCTTCATCCCAAGCATACCCTTCATCGATTTCAACTTCGTTTTGTCGGCAGATTTTCCGAAATTCAGGGCAGAGTCAGGACCGCGCGGCGAAAGCCGTCGGTCATGCGGATGTTAAAATCGCCGTCCGCGCGGTCGATGAACAGGGCTTCGAAGTCGGGTTGCGACTCCACCCAGGCCATTCCTTCTTCGGTGCCCATTACGAACAGGGCGGTGGCGACGGCGTCGGCGTCCATGCAGGGGTCGGCCAGCACGGAAACGGAGGCCAGGTTGTGACGGGCGGGACGCCCGGTGCGGGGGTCGATGATGTGATGACGGCGTCCGTCAGGTCCGATACTGAAATTCCGGTAATCGCCGGAGGTCGCCAGTGCCTTGTCGGACACTTGGACCACTTTCATCGCGGATTCGGGCGCGTCCGGATCCGGCACCTGCAGTCCAATCCGCCAGGGCACCCCGTTTGCATTCACGCCGCGACAGATCAAATCGCCCCCGATATCCACGAAATAGTGCTCGTACCCCAACTTTTCCAGCACCTTGGCGATGCGGTCCACGGCATATCCTTTGGCGATGGCGGAAAGATTGATTTCCACCTCGTCCCGGGTTTTCCGAAGGCTGCCGTTTTCGATGACAACCGTGGAAAATCCCATTCTGCTCTTGGCCTCGGCAATTTGCTCCTCCGATGGATTCGGGATCGCCTCTCCGGCTCCGAATCCCCACAAATCAATCAACGGCCCCAGGCTGGGGTCAAAAGCGTTACCGGTTTTCCGGTAAAACTCCAGGCTTCTTTTCATGACCTTCAAAAACCGGGAGTCCACTTCCAGGGATTCACCGGTCTGCAGGCGGTTGAAGCGGGAAATTTCGCTGTCGGGGATGTAGGTGGACATGGCGGCGTTGACCGCGTCCAGCTCTATTTCAACCGCCCGCTTTACTTCCAGCAGCCGGTCGCCGTCCAGTTCCACCCCGGAGAGCTTGATCTGGTAATACGTTCCCATGGTGCCGCCGCCCCAGACGGTTTCCAGTCCGGTGGTGTCTCTGCGCCGGGCATCCACCGCGATAAGTAAAATGCCAAGCACCGCGAGTGCGGCGATGATCAGCAGGGGGTTGAATTCATTGAGTTTACGTTGCATGCTCTTTTCTTAAACCGGTTCGGGAAAAAGGGTAAGTTTAATTATAAGGTTTCGGGGCGGGGAAGGGCGCGCAGTTGTTTCACCAGTTCCAGCGCACGGAATCCGAAGCTGCGCAGGGGGACGCTGGATGTGCCTCCCCGGCGGGCCCGAAAGCGGATAGGGAGGTAGTCGTGCGTCACTCCGGGCTGGCGGCGAAGTTGTACGGCAAGAGCGACATTGGCGAGGAAGAATTCCGGGGGGATGGTTTGCAGGCCGGGGGCGATGCTGCGGGTTCGCATCAGCCGGTAGGGGGTGTTGGCGTCGGGGCAATTGACACCGCTGGCGGCGAGCAGGGTGCCGCGCAGAACCAGGCTTGCCAGCTTGCGTTGCGATCCGTCATCGCGCCGGACCCGCACGCCGTACACCACATCCGCCTGCGCACGCTTCCCCCACAGGGCGGCGAAATACCCGGGATCGCACTGGCCGTCGCTGTCCACCTGCAGAATCCAGGGGACGTCCCGCTCCAGAGCAGTGCGGTAGCCGCGGAGGCAGGTTTGTCCGTGTCCGCGGTTTTCCTGACGGAGCAGTTCGACCGGGAGTTTCAGCTCCGATTGAAGGGCCTGCACCCGTTCGGCTGTGTGGTCGGTGGACCCGTCGTCGATTAGCAGGAATTCGGCCCGGATCTGCTGAGCGCAGACAGCGTCGCACCATTCGCGCAGCACCGGTTCGATGGCGGCTTCTTCATTATATGCGGGCATCACCACCAGAAGTTCCGGAGGTGAGGGCGGTTGCGAATTCATGGAGATCCGCTACCGCTTCGGGGCGTTCAACTCAATGGCAAACCGCTTAATTAAAGGGCTCCGTCAATTTTTTGACAGGATGAACAGAATCTTCGGGATCTTATCCTGCTCATTCTGTGATCCTGTCCAAAAAACTTTCTTTAATTGGGTCGTGACGCCGGGCGGGATGGCTCTTTTCAAAATACGGAGGCTGTGCTAGAGGGCGGGGTATGAAATCGACCCGTATCGCATGTCTGCAAAGCGCCCGGCGTCCCTCCACCTCGGAGGCGGCGGACGAGCACGAGGCACTGATCCGCAGGGCGGCTGCCGGGGGGGCGAACATCATCTGCACTCAGGAGCTGTGTCTGACCCCCTATTTCTGCCGCACGCAGGATCCGGCGTTGTTTGATCTGGCGGAACCGCTGGACGGCGAAACCGCTGGCCGTTTCGCCTCGCTGGCCCGTGAGCTGGGGGTGGTGCTGATATTTTCTTTTTTCGAGCGCCGCGCTCCGGGTCTGTGCCACAACACGGCGCTGGTGCTGGATGCCGACGGACGCAAGCCGGGTTGCTACCGGAAAATGCACATCCCGCAGGATCCGGGCTTTGAAGAAAAGTTCTACTTCACTCCCGGCGACACCGGGTTCCGGGCCTGGGACACCGCGTTCGGACGCATCGGGGTGATCATTTGCTGGGACCAGTGGTTCCCGGAGTCGGCGCGGCTGACAGCCCTGGACGGCGCGGAAATTATTTTCTGCCCCACCGCCATCGGCTGGCTGCCGGAGGAGAAGGCGGAACTCGGGGAGAGTCAACTGCTGGCCTGGCAGAGGGTACAGCAGGGGCACGCGGTGGCCAACGGGTGTTTCTACGCCGCTGTGAACCGGGTGGGCACGGAGGGCGATACCGAGTTTTGGGGACACAGCTTTGTGGCGGACTACACGGGCAGTCTGCTGGCGGAGGGGTCGGCGGAGCGCGAGGAAATTCTTTTCGCGGACTGCGATATGGAGGCCATGGAGGCGCACCGGCGGATGTGGCCCTTTTTCCGGGACCGCCGGATCGACGCCTACAGCGGACTCACCCG
>PXEI01000316.1 GCA_003564775.1 Spirochaetaceae bacterium | reverse complement strand
GGGAGTCATTGGGGCGCTGCTTCCGGTAACCAACCCCACCGCAACACCGGCAAGCAACGGCCTGGGAATTCTCAAAGGCCGCAACGCGGTGGTGTTTGCTCCGCACCCGCGTGGCGCCGAGGCAAGCGCCTTGGCCGTTGAGTACATGCGCCGGGGCCTCAATCGCGTAGGCGCCCCGGAGGACCTGGTGCAGATGGTGGCCGAGCCCACGGTAGAACGCACTGCCGAGCTTATGAAGCAGGTCGATCTAGTCGTGGCTACCGGCGGTGGGGCAATGGTGAAGGCCGCATACTCAAGCGGCACTCCGGCCTACGGAGTGGGCCCCGGCAACTCGGTGCAGATCATTGCAGAAGACGCAGACGTTCCCGACGCCGCGGCCAAGATCGCCCTGAGTAAGGCCTTTGACCATGCTACCAGCTGCTCGAGTGAGAACAGCATTATTGTGCACGACGCTGTCTACGAGCAGATGCTCTCCGAGATGCTGGACAAGCAGCACTGCTATCTGGTGAACGAGTCCGAACGCGAGAAGCTTGAGGCCTGGATGTGGCGCCCAAATAAAAAGGGTGTCGTGGGGCTTAATCCGGAGATTGTCGCCCGCAGTGCCGAGCGCATTGCAGCGGACGCCGGGCTTTCGGTTCCGGAGGGCACGCGCATTCTCCTGGTTGAGGGCCGCATGCCGCTTGAGCAGGATCACTTTGCCGAGGAGAAGCTCTGCCCGGTGCTGACGCTCTACCGCTACGGTGAGTGGAGTGAAGGGGTCGATATTTTGGTGCGGCTGACCAACAACGCCGGTACCGGCCACTCCTGCGGTATTCACACCAACAAGCAGGAATACATTCAACACCTGGGTGAGACCATGCACACCAGCCGTATCATGGTGCGCCAGGCACAGGCACCGGCTAACGGCGGCAACTTTTTTAACGGCATGCCAAGCACCGTCACCTTAGGGTGCGGCACCTGGGGCGGCAACGTGACCACCGAGAACATCCACTGGAAACACTTCATTAACGTCACCTGGGTCAGTGAGCCTATTCCGCCACAGCGGCCAAGCGACGAGGAGATCTGGGGCGAGTTCTGGAAGCGCTACTCCAGTTAGCGCCCATGCGCCCGCAGGGGCGAATACACACAAGACGCACACACAGGAAGGCGGAACAGCGTGAAACGATTCGAGTATCAGGGCAAGGAACTCTTTGCCCGCGTAGGAATGAAGGTGCCAGCCTCGCGGCTGGTTCGGATCATGGAGTCCGACGGCGGCGACTCCCCGGGGGGTAGAGAAGGCGCGCTGCAGCGTGTTGAGTCTGCCGTGCGGGAGCTGGCCCAGAAGAGTGGCGGTGAGGCGGTTAGCCGAGTCGTGGTCAAGGCGCAGCTTGATATGGGAGGGCGCGGCAAGGCCGGTCTCATTCAAGTGGTGGGCCCAGAACAGGGCGGGAAGGAAGGGCTTGCCGCGGCAGCGGTTGAGGCGGCGCGCGCTATCCTCAGCAAAGGTTACACAGTACCTGCGCTGTTGATTGAGGAGGCGGTTGCCTTTAGCCAGGAGCTCTACCTCTCAATCTCTGTGGAACCCACCGAGTCGCGCTACGTGGTGCTGACCTCGGCCGAGGGCGGGGTGGACATTGAGACCCTGGCGGCCGAGCGGCCGGAGGCAATTAAGCGCGTATACATCGACCCTTTTCGTGGACTACAGCCGTACCAGTCACGCGGACTGGCCTACGACATAGGCCTGGAAGGCAGCCTGGCCAAGGAGTTTGCCCGGCTCCTCACTCAGCTGTACACCCTGTTCACGCAGTACGATGCAGAGCTGGTGGAGATTAATCCGGTCTTTGTAACCGAGGGTAGCTCTTCCACGGCACCGACCCTGCTCGCCGGGGATGCCAAAGTAATCATTGACGACAACAGCCTGCACCGGCATCCGGACTTCCAGACGGTGCGCGAGCAGTACGACTCGGATGCAGCCTACGAGGCGGCCTTGGAGGGCATACCCTACCTGCAGTTTGATGGCGATATCTCACTCATGTGTGCCGGAGCCGGGCTTGCCACCACGGTGTTTGACCTGGTGAACTACGAAGGCGGCCGCGTGGCAAACTATCTGGAGTTTGGCGGCCCCAACTACAACAAGGCTCAGCGCGCCATGGAGTTGTGCCTGAAAAACACCAGCTCGGTCATTCTCATTGTCACCTTTGGCACCATTGCCCGCGCAGATGTCATGGCCGAGGGGGTGGTAAGCGCTATTCAAAACCTCAAACCCGACCGGCCGATTGTTACCTGCATTCGCGGCACCAATGAAGAACAGGCCGACAAGACACTGCGCGCGGCAGGATTAGAACCACTTTACAACACCGAGGAAGCCGTAGCCCGTGCGGTGGCTCTTGCCGCAGCGGCCGCTGCGGCCGCTGCTGGCTCCGCTGCTGCTGGCTCCGCTGCGACCGGCAGCACTCAGGAGGCAAGTTCATGAGCATCTTCATAGATGAAACAACACGCATTATTGTGCAGGGAATTACCGGAAAGGAAGGCTCGTTCTGGACAAGCCACATGATAGACATGGGCGCCAGGGTGGTGGCTGGCGTCACACCCGGCAAAGAGGGCGAACGCGTCCGCGAGGTGCCGGTTTTTCATAGTGTCGCCCGCGCCCAGGCAGAGCTCCGTGCTGGCGGCGCCGAAGGGGCCGAGGCGGCCATGCTCTTTGTGCCACCCAAGTTCACCAAGGACGCGGTCTACGAGGCGCTGGATGCTGGCGTGCGCAAGATTGTGACGATTGCAGATGGCATTCCGCTGCATGACCAGGTAGAGATCCGCGCCGCCGCCCGCAGCATGGGAGCACAGGTTGTGGGTGGCAACACCTCCGGAGTCATCTCACCCGGGAAGTCCATGCTCGGCATCTTCCCGTACTGGATAGAGCGCGTGTACAAACCCGGCAACATTGGCGTTATGACCCGCTCCGGTTCGCTCACGAACGAGGTAACCGCCATGATTGTAGAGAAAGGCTTTGGCGTCTCTACTCTCATAGGAGTGGGAGGCGACCCGGTTCCCGGCACTCGCTTTGCAGAGTTCCTGGCCGATTTCGAGGCCGACCCTGAAACCAACGGTGTAGTGATTGTGGGTGAGCTTGGCGGTACCATGGAAGAAGAAGTAGCAGCGGCCATACAGGAACGCCGCTTCACCAAACCCCTGGTTGCCTTTATTGGCGGACGCACCGCTCCCAAAGGCAAACGCATGGGACATGCTGGCGCCATTGTCACCGGCAGCGCCGGCACGGTAGTAGCAAAGTCAGAGGCGCTCACCGCTGCCGGTGCGCTGGTAGC
>PXEI01000212.1 GCA_003564775.1 Spirochaetaceae bacterium | reverse complement strand
TGGGTCCGCCGGTGTTTATCAGGGAGTACACAGTGAAGATTGCAAAGGCCACCACCATACGAGAAAGATTAACCTGGAGGCTGCCGACCCGGCGCCCTGCTGCCTCAAAGTAGGTACTTGTAATAGCCCAGCAGAACGCCGTCGCGAGCGCCGCGATCTGACCGAGAATTTGTGGTGTCATAGGAGTGTATACCGCATGCGGCCAGGATCGTCAAAGTCCTAACCATGTGCCGGTATTCATTACCTTGCGTCGAGCAGTCTCCCAAAAAACGTCCACTCACTGTAGCTGACTCCATATGAAATTTCGTATATTCCACAAATGGAACTACAATTTGATGCCAACAAAGGGCTGGAGTTTGGCCTGTATACTCTCGGTGACCACTTGCCTGACCCCGCCACTGGACGCCGCATCTCGGCCGAACAGCGGATACAGGAGATCATTCAGTTGGCGACCCTTGCCGATCAGGCCGGATTAGACTTTTTTAGCGTCGGCGAAAGTCACCAGGAGGGCTTTGCCACCCAGGCGCATGCGGTGGTGCTGAGTGCAGTTGCGCAGGCCACCAGGCAGATTCGGGTAAGCAGCACATCGACCATTATCAGCACCTCGGACCCGGTGCGCGTTTACGAAAACTTTGCCACCCTGGACTTAATTTCCGGAGGCCGCGCAGAGATTGTGGCCGGACGCGCCTCCCGCATTGGACTCTTTGAACTTCTGGGCTACGACATCCGTGACTATGAGGACCTCTATGAGGAGAAGTTCGAACTTCTGCTGCAGATTAACCGCGAGGAAGTGGTGAACTGGGAGGGCAAGTTCCGGGCGCCGCTGCGTGAGGCTCGCATACTTCCGCGGCCGGTTGGCGGCACGCTCCCAATTTGGCGCGCAGTCGGTGGCAGTGTTGGGAGCGCGGTTAAGGCCGGGCGGCTTGGCGTCCCAATGGTACTGGCCCATCTTGGTGGTCCGGTGTCTTCATTCAAGGGCATGATAGATGTCTACCGCGAGACCGCCGCCGAGCACGGTCACGATCCGGCCAAGCTGCCTGTCGCCACAGCCGGGTTCTTTCATGTGGCCGACAGTTCCCAACAGGCACTGCGCGAACTCTATCCGCACATAAACGAAGGAATGAAGATAACCAACGGTCGGGGCTTCCCCAAGCAGCTCTTTGCGCAGGGTGTTGACCCACACAACGTCATGAACATTGGAAGCCCGCAGGAAATCATTGAGAAGATCCTGTACCAGCACGAGCAGTTTGGCATGCAACGCTACATCGCCCAGATGGACTTTGGAGGTGTACCCTTTGAGCGCCTGCAGCACAACATTGAGGTGATTGCAGGCGAGATCCTGCCAGCTGTTCGCAAGTATACCCGGAAGGAGGCGGCATGAAAATTGTTGTGCTGTCCGGCTCCATAGCAGGGAGTAAGACCAGAAGCGCCGCACGCTACACCGCCGAGTACCTGCAGGAGCATTACGCAGAACACGAGACCGCTCTCATTGATCTGGCTGAGTACGCCATGGAGTTCGCCGATGGACGCAACTACCTTGATTATCGCGGTGACACCGGTATGGTGGCCCAGTCCATTATGGCTAGCGACATCTTGCTTCTTGGCTCACCAATCTACCAGGCGTCGATCCCTGGAGTACTCAAGAACGTCTTTGACCTGCTGCCGGGAGATGCCTTGCGCGACAAGGTTGTAGGCATGTTCATTACCGCGGGTTCTCAGCGGCACAACCTCATTCCAGAGATTCAGCTCAAGCCAATCTTGAGCTACCTCAAGGCCCACATTGTTGAGACCTACGTCTTTATTGAGGAGCGCTCGTTCCAGGGTAGCTCAATTGTTGACGACGACGTGAGGTTCCGTCTGCAGCGCCTCATTGATGACGCTCTGACTCTGGCCGATGTCTACGCTCGGGTGCGTGAGCTCAAGGATGAGCAGTATGGGTTTTGAAGCGAGCCACCGGTGCCGTGCGAGGCGTAGGACAGTACAATGGTGAGTGAGCTGCTGTTTCTGGGAAACCCAATTATCGATACTACCGGCAAACTTGATCAGCAGGAACTCCGCGACCTGGGTGCGAAGCTGCCAAAGCCGGGCCACTATCCAATGGAGATGATCCTGTCGTTTGAGGCGGTTCTTCCACGCCCTTCCTTCAAAGGAGCCTCAGGCGGAGCGTTCACAGCAGCTGCTGCCGCCGCTGCCACCTACTCCAACGTTTCGTATTACGGGTCATGCGGTCGGGATTTCGGACTATTCAAAAGCGTTGCCGAACAGAACTCATTTGCCATTATAGATCCGGTTGGCAACGACACCGAGCCAGCAGGCAGGTGTCTCCTTCTTCTGGATAGTGAAGGCAGAGCAGCGGCCGGACCTTTTGTAAACCGCGGTGCGGCCTCGCTGTTCAGCTCGGAAATGATGCCGACAACCACCCGCACCTGCCTCCCCTTCATTGAGGGGTACCTCTTGTCAAACTGGCAACAGCTACCTGAGTTTGCAGCAGATTCGTGTGCGATAGACCTGTCCTCGGTTTTCGTTATCCCCGCACTACTTCCCATGATAGAAGCGCTGAAGCAACGCAAGAACCTGATCGTGTTTGCGAATCAGGACGAAGCCGAGATGCTCCTGGATGTGGAACTGGGAAATGCGCGGGTGCCGAGTCCTCAGTTCCATCACAATGCTGTTAGCTTCTGCGAAGGGGGCCATGTGCTGGTTGTGAAGGCTGCACAGCACGGTGCAGTTGTGTACAACTCGGCGGGCAATGCGGAGAACGCAACCTGGGTGCCACCTGTTAGGGTGCCGGACAGCCAGGTGGTAGACACCTCAAATGCAGGTGACTGCTTTGCCGGAGCCTTTTTGAGCTGTCTTGCACAAGGGCATGACCTGAACACTGCGGCCAGCCAGGGAGCACGGGCGGGAGCCGAATGTGTCACGCGGTACGGAAACGGGCTTTCTTAACCGCACGAAATTCGTAGCGTCGAGATCCGGCCCGTGGTATAGTCTCTGCTTCTGAAATAACGGACGGAGGCTTCATGAACACAAAGATTTTTGCTCACCGCGGGTTTTCTGGCAAGTTTCCGGAAAACACCATGCGTGCTTTCCATGAGGCGGTTGCGGTAGGTGCAGACGCAGTTGAGTTTGATGTACAACGAACCCGTGATGGAGAGCTGGTTGTAATCCATGACGAGCGCCTTGACTACTCAACCAACGCTCAGGGATGGGTAAAGGACTCAAGCTGGAGTGAACTGCAGCAGATGAGAACTCGCTCACGGTCAGGCGATACGGTGTACGAGGATAAAATCCCCCACCTGGACGAGGTGCTGGGTTTCCTGGC
>PXEI01000077.1 GCA_003564775.1 Spirochaetaceae bacterium | reverse complement strand
GTAATGTGTGAGAGCTCGGCAAAACTGAGATCGGCGTCCGGGAGGACCGCCAGCACCGCAGCAGGACGCCGCGAGAGTTCGCTCCTCAGCACCAGCGGTTTTGCGGCGCCGTGCGGGAAGCTGGGGTACAGTGCGTCTATCTGCTCGCGCACTCGTGCCGCAGCCGTATCGGCACTGCTTCCGAGGCTGAGATGAAGCGTAGTCCGCGTTATTCCAAGCTTGCTCACCGACTCGGTTCGCCGTACTCCTGCAACCGCACTCAACGCGTTTTCCAGGGGAACAGTAATCTCAAGTTCCACCGCCTCAGGGGGTGTCTGCGGGTACAGCGTTATGACCTGCAGCACGGGAACCTGCAGCGGCGCCATACCCTCAACCGCTATGCGCGGGACAGCCAGGAGCGTGAGCACTCCAAGCGCCGCCCAGGCGGCCATACAAGACAACGGCCGCTGCATACAAAACAGGCTTAACCGCTGCACCTAGAAGTTCACCCTGCGCACAAAGTCTCTCTCTGCCGAGGTGGCACGCAGATCCGCTATGCTTTCGCGCACCAGGATCTGGAGCAGTCCAGGGTCACCGGTAAGACTGGTAGCGACTCCAACCTGTACCTTCGTCGTAGCCGAAGCTCCGTCACCCGCCGTCACTGCCGGGGACAACACTACCGACTGCACCGCAATGCTTCCTGCGCCGGTGCTGAGACCAAATGAAACGCCCTCAATGACCTTGCCAGGATCAAGCGATGTATCCGGAGCATGCAGCAGCTCAAACTCAAACACCCCACCATCGCCATGGCCCAAAACAAGGCTTCCGAACGGTTCAAGCAGCACAACCGGGCTCAACTCGTCTATCCTGTAGCTCACCGCCACGACCTCTGGCGGTCGGAAACGCGGGCCGTCAACCAGGAAGGCATAGCGCAACTCATTGACCTGTAGTTCGTACGACTCACCATATTCCAGGCGTAGATTCGATATCCTCACACTGTCGGCATCCTCGCTCCACCTCACCGTTCCGGCCGCAGCAGCCGGTAAGCTCAGCATGCGCGACTGCGTGGCTGGCGGAACCGGAACATCGAACTGAATCCGTATATCGTCGGGAACCTCAACCCCCGAAACCATCCCTGGAGTAGGCTCGGCCAGTACGCCCGACGGCTCAAACAGCACCGAGACCGTAAGTGGCGCAGGGTAGGACTCCCGGCGGAATCCAAAAACCAGATGCGCAATTGATCCCGGTCCCGACTGCTCCTCCGGCTTACTCCCCAGTTCTACCTGGTAGTAGCGCCCTGTGCCCCAGTCTTCATGGGGTACAAAACGCAGCCTTGTGAAGTTGTCGCTGAGCTGCAGTTCACCAGGTACCTCGGGGGAGATGCGGAACTCCTTCAGCAGCCGAGCCTTCTCAACCGGTCGGTCAAACTGGAGCAACACCTCGGTGCGTGGCGACTCAATTACCGAGTTGTCTAAAGGGAACTGCTCTACAACGCGTCTCAGGCTGCCCCAACCGACCGTTGTAAAAAAGGCGGAAAAGGACTGTTCGAGTGAGTTGCCGTGAAGATCCTCGGCATCGGTACCTACGCGAACGACGTAACGATATCCGTGATGCAGCGGCAGATCTGGATAGAACACCAGCTCGCGTCCGGTTGAGCCAAAACGTCCTGACTGCGGAACCCCATCACGCTCCAGGGTAAAGGCGGCCTCGGTGCGAGCGGCGTTCATGGGTTGTGAGAAGCGCACCCTCACCGGCGTCCCCGGTTCAAGCTCAAGCTGCTCACCGCGGGGTGAGTAGCCATCCACCTCCGGCGCCCTCATGTTGAGGAAGTCCTGAACCTGAGTGCACCCGGCCAAAAGTAGAATGGCCAGCAGGAGAATGGCCGCCACTAGAAAGGCCAGCCGTAGAACAACCAGCACCGGGAGCAACTGGTGCATGAGGCGGCCTTGCATTCTCTGCCCGCTATCGATGGTTTTCATTGGTACAACTCCAGGAGCACCCGTAGCTCCTCGGTGAGTGAAGCGCCGCCGCCCCATCCGGAAGGCAGCGTCCATAGATAGGTGTAGGGTGCATCTGCGCTGCCAGCTCCCAGGTTCCTGTATCCCAGGCTCACGCTCTGCTCGTTGGCCCATTGGGCCGAGATCAGCACCGGCCGCGGGGCAGTGCTCGGCACGAGCGAGAGAAAACGCACCGCGTTCACCAGTGCCTCACGTGCGGCCTCGTCCTGGAAACTCGCCGAAAAGAGCAGCGACACCGAGAACTCACCATGGTGCTCGAGTACCTCGTGACGCAGGAGCAAGCCCGGAACCAGTGTGTCCTGATCCAGCACCGCACCGTAGGAGTTGCTCCACTCTATGACTGACTGGCTATGCGGTGCCGTAGTGAAGCTCTGCTCAAATGGCGCCGCAGCCTGCAGTCCGGTAGCGCTGCGAACCGTACCCGCAATTCGCAGCCGGTACCCTGCCGCCGACTCCAGGCGTGCTCGTGGCCGTATGAGCATGAGCTCAGGAGCGGGCCAAAGGAACTCCAACGAAACACCAGGTTCAAGACGAGTGGCCGCCTCGGTTGCTCCAGCCTCCATCGCCACGTTCCACCTGACCGCGAAAACATCGCCATAACTCATTCCGTCCAGACTCGGACTCAGAAACGGATATCCCACCCCCGGCTCATCAAGCGCCAGGTAGAGCTCGCTGACCACCGGCCTCTCGGCAGCGTCGCCAACCAGAAACACAAGCTCCACCGGCTCGGCCATACTCCGTCCGCTCACGCTGCGCAGGCCTTCCTCAACCCGGACTGTATAGATTGAGTTGCGCTCGAGCGGCTGCCCAGGAGTGACAATCACCTCGCGCATATCTGCAGTCCAGGTCGATGTTGTCGCGACTGCTGGTGCTATGCTCATGGCACGCTCAAACAACGCAGGGTCCACAGCCTCGCTAAAGGTCAACCGAATCTCGGTCTCAGGCGGAGCGGTTTCTCCGGCGTTGGGGAAAGACTCAAGCAGCCGTAGCGGCCCGGCTGCGACACCGCCGAACGAGAAAGCCCTGCGGTACTCGACCCGGTGGAGACCTCCCTCTGCGTCGCGAAGGTCTCCGCTCAGCACCAGCTCGTAACGGCGCAACGGCTCCCAGTCCTGGGCAGGTTCAAAGATATAGGCACGGCTCTGCGAACCCTCGGCCCTCAAGACCCCCGGCACCTGGGTGCTGGCGCTTCGGATGCGGAAGAGTTCATCTACCGATGCTGGATCCATGGCACGGTCAAACCGCAGGCGAATGTGCGAGCCGTCGGGCAATACCTCATTGTGCTGCGACGGGCGGCTGCTGATGCTGAGTGCGGGCTCTATAACCGGGCTCAG
>PXEI01000311.1 GCA_003564775.1 Spirochaetaceae bacterium | reverse complement strand
GCGAGTTTTGTTGGACCGTTTGTGGGAATGCACCATAGCTCGTTGCTCATTGCCGCCTACTGGCCCGATGGGCGAGGAAACGTTGGATATGGGGCTAATGTGGGATCTAATCACACTTCACGCATGCCGGATCAGGAAATTCATCCGGGTGAAGGCATGTTCTTTGGTCTGGACACGGTGGTCAAGTTTCCGGCCCATTTTCGTCGTGCTCCGTATACCGTGCTGGCATCCGGTGTGACCACCTTGCCACAACGTCTTGAACTCCCCTTTTCGCTGATCCTGGAGGACACCCCGCCGCCCGGTCCTGGCGCGGGACTGACCCGCATCATTCCGGGGTGGATGCTGCGTGACAACATGTACGCAATCGTTCGATCCGAGTACAAGCTCAAACGCCGGGCCGGTGCGTATGTCGCACAAGATTTTGATCCCAGTCCTTTTCGGCCCAGCATTGCCAGGTACGTCCGCCCGGCCTTAGAGGCGCTCCGCAGCCTGCCTGAGACCGAACTATACCTGCCCAAAGACCTCCCGGCACTCGGCAAGAACTACATGCTGGGCTCCGACCGTGCACCGGCCATTGCAGCCTATGAGGACTATCTGACGGTAGTAGAAGGGCGCGAACATACCCGAGCAGCGCGCAGCACGAGCCGACCAGCAACCGCAACAGCGACTGCAGAGCAGCAGACCCTGCTTCTGCGCTATAGAGAGATTCTGAGCGATCTCCCGGAACGAGTAGCCGTATCACGCCGCAAGGATATGGAACGCGGAAAGAGAATTATTCCGGACTATGAATGCACCCACCAAGCACCCGAGGACGAACCGTTACTGCAGGAGTTCCGGCAGGAGGTAGAAAGGGAGCTTGAGCAGGTCGCATGGTTGCTTGATAGTCAGTGAGTGCCCCAGGAGTAGATGTGGTGGAACAACAACTCCAGGCGGCTGGAGTCAAGTATTACCGGGCTGGCACGTCGGCGCTCGACGCCTATTTCGAGCTCTCTAATCCCTATCACCGGTACCTCTATGCTCGAGCAGACCTCGTCGAGCTGGTGCGCATCGTGGACAACCCCGACTTTCCCGGCATACACGGTTGGGATCTCGCGGTCGGACATCCGGAGTATAGTGCGCCTGTCGTCCGCACCGAGATAACCCCACGAGTGTATATTCGCTGTTTAGAAGAGGCCACTACGTTTCCTCAGGAAGACCCCAAGGTTTTTTCCTTCCTCTATGATCCGGTAGGCGACCGATATCTGGACAAGCAGGACGTATATTACTCGCTACGGCAGCGCAAGCTCGAAAGCCCAGGAGACCTGCGCTCTTCTGCTGTGCTTATTGCCCGTTACGGTTTTGACCCGGGGTCACCTGCCGCTCTTGAGTGTCCACAGGAAGCGTTGCCGATTGAGGAACAGCGCCTCCTTCTTGGCGACATTCTCACCGGTCCGCACCCACAAGAGGCACTCGACTTCCTGCTTGAGACCGGTTTTGTCGCCCGGTTCTGGCCGGAGCTGCCGGCAATGGATCTCACCGAACACAGTAAAGAACACCATCCTGAAGGCAATGTCTGGCGCCACACACTTGAGACCCTTCGATACCGGAACTCCACCGATCTCCGCCTCTCGCTGGCCTTGCTGCTTCATGACATAGGAAAACCACTTTCAAGCCGCAGTGAGGAAAACGAGTTTGAAAGCCATGCCGAACTTGGCGCTCAGGCGGCAGTTCGGTTTCTCAGGCAACTGGGATACAGCGACTCGGTTGTGCAGGATGTTCGCTTTCTTATTCGGTATCACATGTTTCCGGGAGCGATCTCCCGCATGCCGGTACATCGCAGCGCACCTATCATGTCAAATCCGCTGTTCCCACTGTTGTTGGAACTATATCGATGTGACCTTTCTTCAACCTTCCGCGGGCCGGAGGGTTACTACAAGGCCTGCCGCACCTACCGTACATTCCTGAAGAACAATGCGAATCCTTTCCGTGACGCTGAAGGAAAGAAGTTGCTGCGACTTTACGTTGAGTAGGCCGAATCTACGTGCCTCACACTGGCGTACGGCGAAAGCTGTCTCCGTAGCGGTCAGCAAGAAACTCAAGAAGCCCGGAGGAGTTGGGCTCGACCATTGTTGCCTGTTTTGGAAGGCGGAGTGACTCCAGAAGGCGCTCCGGTATCTCTGGGGCATGACCTACCGCGTGCTCAACAGTTTCCACGAACTTGGCCGGATGGGCAGTTGCCAGAGCTACAACATGTGCGTCAGGATTCCGCGACAGAAATCGCTCAGCGGCAAGGGTGCCGGTAGCGGTATGAGGGCACACATAGTAGTTGTATGAATCGTACACTCGCCGGATCTCCGACAGAGTGCTCTCATCATCTACGACCTCGGACTCCATCATTGCGGTCATTGGCATCTCGAGGGTGGCAAAGATTGAGGCCAGACGTTCAAAGTTACTGGGGTTTCCGACGTCCATTGCGTTGGAAAGGGTCTGTACCGAAGGCCGTGGCTGATACACGCCACTGACCAGGTATTCCGGAACCACATCGTTTGCGTTGGTTGCGGCAACAAACTTCCGCGTCTGCATGCCCCAGCGCCAGGCCAATACACCGGCGCAGAGATTCCCAAAGTTACCGCTGGGTACGCAGAATACCGGGGCCGAGGAAACTAACTGCAAACGAACTGCGGCGTAGAGGTAGTAGAGCGCCTGGGGCAGGAGTCGTCCCAGATTGATGGAGTTGGCCGAGGTAAGCGAAAAACGCTCACGAGCTTGTTCGTTCTGGAAAACCTCTTTTACCATTGCCTGGCAGTCGTCAAAAGAGCCCTGCACCTCAAGTGCACAGACGTTGCCCCCAAGAGTAGTGAGCTGCTGCTCCTGCAACCGACTCACTCGTCCGGAGGGGTACAGGATCACCACCTCCAAGTTCTCGCGGTCATGAAAGGCCCGGGCCACGGCACTACCGGTATCCCCACTCGTGGCGGTCAGAATCACCGCCTTCTCCTTTCCCCGGCCCAGATAGTGCTCCATCATGTGAGCAAGGAAAGAAGCTCCGAAATCCTTAAAGGCACATGATGGACCGTGGTACAGCTCCAGGACAGAGAGCCCCTCATGCAGCGGATGTATCTCCGGCGCAAAAGGAAATGCGGAACGGGCGATCTGGGCTGCGGTGCGCGCATCGATATCATCAGGAAAAAGAAGTGGCAAGGCGTGCTCACTGAGCTCAACAAACGAGGTGTCGGGGCTACAGGCGGCCAGAAGACTACTCAGATCCGGTGTCTCGGTCGGCATGTACAGACCGCCATCCGGCGCCAGCCCCCTGAAGACTACGCTGCGAAACTCAGCCGAAATGGAGGAGT